>JAJRRZ010000261.1 GCA_024279045.1 Alphaproteobacteria bacterium | reverse complement strand
CGCTGCGCCGGCACAACAACATTTTTGCCTGAGGAAAATTGCAAGGCTTTGCGCCATTACGACGCAAAGCCTTGCAATTTCCGCTGCATCAAGTTGCGTATTTTTCCTGTTCATGCATTGCCTTGTGAATAGTTTACGGTCGACTACTATTGCCTGCGAACGAAAAACTGTTGCTATTTTGCCAAAATGCCCGTGAGAAGCACTCATTTATTGAGACCAGACCCTAAGAGCGTGCCGGCTCAAGGGGTGTGGCGGCGCATGAATCGCGGCGGGCGCGGCCATTCACCCTCTATGAGCAGGCGGATGCCGAGCAGGGCGCCGGCGATGATGCCGCCCAGCGCCAGAAAGGCGCTCAGCGACAGGCTGGCGATGCCGGTCATTCCCTGGCCGATGGTGCAGCCGCCGGCCATGATGCCGCCGGTGCCCATCAACGCCGCGCCTAGCAGGTGACGGCGCATCTCGCGGGCGTCGTCGAAAGCCTCCCAGATGATCTCGCGCTGCCGCCAGGCGGCGAGAAAGGCTCCGGCGATGACGCCGAACACGCCACCCACCAGGAACTTTGCCGATGCTCCGGTAGAGATCATCAGCCACAGGATGCTCTGGCCGATGGGCCGCACGAAGCTGTAGGAATCGGGCTGCTGCGGGTAGAGTGTTTCCTGCCCCAGGGTGGAGGTGATCCACCAGCCCCAGCCGATGGCCAGCCCCAAGGCCAGGGCGGCGAGGATGTGCAGATTCTTGCGCCGGAAGCGCGCGGAAGACAACGCCCAGCCGCCCAGCCCCAGCACCAGCAGCGCGGCGAACAATGTCCGTGCGAGGGGAGATTCGCCTAACAACAGCACAGGCAACATCTGCGTGGAGAGTGGCGGCAGCTCGAGGGAAAGGCGCTCCACCGTGGCCAGGCGCAGCGGCGCGAGGATGCCGCTCATGGTCATGTAGCCGACGATGCCCAGCACCAACGAGGAGAGCAGCGCGCGCATGTCGCCGCCGCCCAGACGCACCAGCATGCCGAAGGCGCAGGTGCCGACCAGCGCCATGCCCAGGCCGAACATCAGCCCGCCGATGACGGCCCCGCCCAGCGAGATGTGCGTGCCCAGCCGCCAGGAACGCTGCAGATCGATGTATCCGGCGATGTCCAGATACTGGGTAATGGCCACGGCAACGGCGATGGCCAGCAGCCAGGTACGCAGGCGCGTGCGCTCCGCGCCGTAATAGGCTTCTTCCATGGCGCCGAGCGTGCAGAAATGAGCACTGCGCGCAGCATAGCCGAAAACCGCACCACCGGCGAAGCCCAGCAGGGTGATGAACAATTGCAGATGCGAGTCGCTCACGATGCGGCGCGCCCTCCCCAAGGCTCACAAGGCGCGCCCAAGAGTGTCATGTCTGGCAGGGTGTCAGGCGCGCCCGTTAATTGTCCTCCCGCGCGCCATTGTTCAACATCTCGCAGAGGAAGGCAACGAGGCGGCGCACATCCGCATCGTCGGCCAGGGCGTAATAGATCATCTTTCCCTGACGATGGGTGCGCACCAGGCGGTCGCCGCGCAGGCGGGCGAGCTGCTGCGATACGGCGGGCTGACGAAGCTCGAGGATGGATTCCAGCTCGGAAACCGCTTTCGGCCCGTCCAGCAGGGCGCAGAGGATGATCAGCCGGCTTTCGTGCGAGATGGCCTTGAGCATGGACGACAGGCGACGCACATCATCCATGCGATCGCGCAGGCTGATGGCATCGGGGCGCTCGGAGGCTGGCTGTGTGGTGGCAGAAAAAGCCCCGGGAAGGGAATTGGCAGTAGTGTTGGTCATGGGGTGTCATCCATTCAGGCGCTGGGGCGGGCGCGGTTGATGCTGGACACATGCACGCCTGACATCACCACCACGCGCAGGCCATTCCGCGCACGGCATCGAGATTCTTATATTCATCGGCCTTTATATAATATGCTTTGCATATCTGCAAATTGCCTGTAGGCAGGAGCAGGGCCGCGACAATGCCGCCAAGGGTGGGCCAACCCTAGGCTCAGGACCCATAAATTTGCACGGCATCTGCGCCATTTGCGCTGCATATCAGCGCCCTTTTACCCTTGGAAATACCTGCGGGTATTCCCAGCGGACAAAAGAACGCTGATATTTTGCGCAAATGACGCATCTACCATGCCTCTTTATGAGTCCTGAGCCTAGGGTGGACAACGACAACAAGATTTTCCGCAACGGGAGGGTCTTCATGAACTTCGACATCGGCCTGACCGGCGCCTTCATCGCCGGGATTCTGTCGTTCCTGTCGCCCTGCGTGCTGCCCATCGTGCCGCCGTCGCTGGCCTTCATCGCCGGGGTGTCGTTCCAGGAGATCGAGGCGAAGGAGCGCACCGCATCGATGCGCGTGTTGCGTGCGGCGGTGTTCTTCGTGCTGGGGTTCGCCACCATATTCGTCCTGCTGGGCATGTCGGCCAATGCGGTGGGGCAGTTCCTGCGCGACTATCGCGACGAGATCTCGCTGGTGGCGGGGGGGCTGATCGTTCTATTGGGACTGCATTTCCTCGGCGTGTTCCGCATTGCGCTGCTGTATCGCGAGGCGCGGTTGCAGCCGCGTGGGCGGCCATTGGGGGTGTGGGGCGCCTATGTGGCGGGGCTGGCTTTTGCCTTTGGCTGGACGCCCTGTGTCGGCCCGGTGCTGGCGGCCATTCTCGTGGTTGCCGCCGGGCAGGATACGGTGGGTCAGGGGGCGATGCTGCTGCTGGCCTATGCGCTGGGCATCGGTGTGCCGTTCATTGTCGCGGCGGCGTTTCTCGACCGCTTTCAGGGGTTCATGGCGAAGTTCCGCAAGCACATGGGGCTGATGGAAAAGATCATCGGCATATTCCTCATCGTTGCCGGGTTGCTGATTGCCAGCGGCAAGATGAACGAAATCGGTTTCTGGATTCAGGAACGCATGCCATGGTTGACCGACCTGGAAGGGCTTGCCACAGGTGCCGGTCGGTAGTTTTCTGCCGCTTGGGCAAATTCCCGTAGAGCGAACATCTTTCGCGGAGAAGCGGAGTCATGACCATGGCGGGGCAGGTGCTGATCATGGTTGCGCCAAATGGCGCGCGATTGGGCAAGGAGGATCATCCGGCCCTGCCCATGACAGCGCAAGAGCTGGCGGCAGAAGCGTGCGCCTGCCAGCGGGCGGGGGCTGCGGCAGTGCATCTGCACGTGCGCGATGCCGCCGGGCGGCATTCGCTGGATGCAACACTCTACCGCGACGCGCTGCGGGCCATGCGCGCCGAAGTGGGGCGGGAGATGGTGTTGCAGATCACCACCGAGGCTGCCGGCATTCATGACATCATGCAGCAGATGCAGGTGGTGCGTGATGTGCGGCCAGAGGGGGTGTCCCTGGCCTTGCGCGAGTTCCTGCCGGAAGATGCCGATGACACGCAACAGCGGCAGGTGGCCGATTTCCTGGCCTGGATGGCTGAGGTGGGAATCGCGCCGCAGTTCATACTTTACGAACCGGCGGAAGTGGCGCGGCTGGCGCGGCTGGTGGAGCAGGGCGTCGTGCCATGGCGGCGGCCTTTTCCGCTGTTTGTGCTGGGGCGCCATGACGGCACGCCCGCCACGCCAGGCATGCTGGATGGCTTTCTTCAGGCTTATGAATCGTTCGACAGCGATGCGGAATGGATGGCCTGCGCCTTTGGCCCGCGGCAGATCGAGGTGTTGACGGAGGTGGCGCGGCAGGGCGGGCATGTGCGCGTCGGCTTCGAGAATGGCAGAGAGATTGCTCCCGGAAGGTTGGCTGCAGACAATGCGGCTCTGGTGCGCGCCTTGGTGCAGCGGCTTGAGGATTGCGGTCTGAGGCCGATGGCGGCGTCTTCGGCACGCGTCTTGATGAATCTGCAGTGCTGATGGGAGGATGAAGAGAGAGGCTGCCTCGAACACGCTGCGTTTGCAGAGGTCATGCACACAATGTGTGTGTGGAGGCCTCGCCCGGAATCGAACCGGGGTAAACGGATTTGCAGTCCGCTGCGTAACCACTCCGCCACGAGGCCGCCCGTGGGCCTTTACATAGGCGAATATGTGCCGGGAGGCAACGGGGCGCAGGGGCTTTCGGGCAAAATGGTTGATGTGGTGGAAAGGACTCAGGAGGGTGGAAAAATTTCCGGCGCGAACAAGAAGCCAGTTGTTTTGGTGCAAGGAGAGTGTATGTAGTGCGATGGGTCTTGGACTCAAAACTTGAGCGCTTCTCATGGGTATATGGGCTGCGAGTCAGACGGTTTTTTTGGTTATTGCCAATGGCACTGCGTATTGCCTGTGAATGAAAAATCGTAGCTGATAAGCCAAATGTCCATGAAAAGCACTCATTTGTTGAGGACGGGTCCTGAGACGCAGGACAAGGGTGCAGGCAGGAATTGCAAGCAAAGGCGGACAGGGCATGAGGCGGTCTGAAACAAGAGGGTGGCGCCGCGCCGCTGGTGCATGGTGGGCAATGCTGCTGGGGATCGGTGTGCTGGCGGCAGGCCAGGGCACGCAGGCGTGGGCGGAAACGTTGGCCTCGGCCTTGAGCAGCGCCTATCGCAACAATCCGCAATTGATGGCGTCGCAGGCGGATCTGCGGGCCACGGACGAAGAAGTGGCGAAGGCGAAATCCGGCTGGCGGCCACGGGTGAATGTAACCGCGGGGGCGACGCTGGGACACAGGTATACAACCCCGCTGCTGGTGCCCGGCGGCAAGAAGGGGGTGGATTACGATCAGGAGCAGGTTGCCATCACCCTGCAGCAGCCGCTGTTCGACGGGTTCAAGACGGAATACGGCGTGAAGGCCGCGAAAGCGCAGGTTAAGGCCGGGCGGCAGAACCTTCTGGCCACGGAGCAGCAGGTGTTGCTGGATGCCGTGCTGGCCTACATGAACGTGGTTCGTGATGGCGAGATCGTGCGGCTGCGGCGCAGGAACGTGCGTGTGCTGAAGGAGCAGTTGCGCGCCGTGCGCGACCGCTTCAACGTTGGCGATGTAACGCGCACCGATGTTTCGCAGGCGGAATCGGCGCTGGCCGGGGCGCGGGCGCAACTGGCGCAGGCCCAGGCCGATCTGGAGAATTCGCGGGCGGCCTACGAGGAAGTGGTGGGCCGCAAGCCGCGGGGCCTGCGCTTTCCGAAGCGCCTGCCGCGCATTCTGCCGGGCAGCTTGCGTGCGGCGCTGAGCCGTGCGGCGCGGCGCAATCCGCAGGTGCTGGCGGCAGCCTTTGGCGAGGAGGCGGCGCGGCACGCGGTGGAAGTTGCCTTCGGTGATCTGTTGCCGAAGCTGAACCTGCAAGGCTCGCTGAGCTTTTCACGCAACAAGACCGAGGGCAGCAGGGCGACAAGGACACGCGACGCCAACATTGGCTTGTCGTTGCAGGTGCCGCTTTACAGCGGTGGTTACAATCATGCCAATGTGCGTCAGGCGCGGCACAAGGCCGAGGCTGCCGGATTGCAGGTGGCGGTGGCGCGCCGGGCGGTGAACAAGGCGGTGGTGCAGGCCTGGTACAATCTGCAGGCGGCAAGGCGGCTGATAAGCGCGGCTTCGGCCCAGGTGAAGGCGGCGCGGCTGGCTTATCAGGGCGTGCTGGAGGAATACAAGGCCGGGTCGCGCACCACGCTGGATGTGCTCAATGCCCGCCAGGCCCTGAACAACGCGCGGGTGGAGCTGGTGAAGGCGCGCGCAGCGAAAGTTTCCAGCGCCTATGCGTTGCTGGCCGCCATGGGCGAGTTGACGGCTCAGCGGTTGCGGCTGCGGGTTGCGCTGCATCAGCCGAAGCAGCATTTTGATCTGGTGAAGGACCAGCTGGTTGGCACCCGCGACCGGGCGCGCTGAGGCGGCTTCTTCCTGCCGGGTTTCTTCTGTGGAATTTCTGTTCTGTCTTTTCCGGCAGCCTGGCAGCCATGCTAGATTTGGCTGGCACGGGTGATTCGTGAATTGCCGGTGCTGGAGGATTTTGCGGCCAGGCGGGGCAGATCATTATGGGCGATATCAGGGCACGGCGCGAGGAAGGGGGCAGCATGGAGGAGATGCTGGCCGCCATCCGCGAGGCGATCCACGCACACGCGGCATCTCATGAAGAAAATGAATCGGAAGTGGCAAATGCGCCGCCTGTCCCTGCTGAGGGAAAAGAGACGCTGCTGGCGGAAGAAATGCCCGCAGGCGCCTCTGCCGGTGGGGCATCTGGTGTGGCTGCGCATGCTTCCAGTGATGATTCGATGGGCGGCATGCAATGGGCATCTGGCGAACTCGCGCAGGCGGGCGTGGAGCCGCTGGAGGAGGACGATGATGCCATCGAGTGGCAGGTGGGCGATGCCGCGCTTGCGAGCAATGCCTGGGAAGTTGCCGAATCTGCCGGAAATGCGCGGCTTGCGGCAAGGCCGGAGCAGACGCCACAGCCGCAGGAAGCGTCTCGATCCGCGCGGGTAGTGCCGCTGGCGGCGCACCGCGGGCGGGGCGGTGCGGGGCAAGCTCCTGCCGCGCCGGCGACGGAAGGGGCGCTGGCGTTGCAGACGTCTGTGCCGTCATTGCAGCCGCGGGTGTCTCCTGCTGCGGAATCTGTGCCCGGGTCGGCGCCGGTGGTGCGGCTGTCGGAGCCGGTGCGGGGGCGTGTGCAGCAGGCGCTAGGCCGCCTGCAGGTGCGTGAGCGGCTGGAGGAAGTGCGCCAGACGCCGCATGGTGAAGAAGCCTTGCGCGAAATGTTGCGCGAGATGCTCCAACCACTGCTGGAAGAATGGGCGCGCGAGCAGTTGCCGGAATTGTTGCATCGGCAGATGCGTGGGGAGGTGCGCGAAGTGGTGCGCCGTGAAGTGGCGGCGGAGCTGGCGCGGCTTTCCGCCGCTGGCCGCAGCAATTTCTGAGATGCTGGCCGGAAGAGCCTGGCTGGACATGCTTAACCGGACGTGGCTCATCGCACATGCTTGGCCGGGCGCGCCCTTGCGCGGGCGCGGTGTCTGGTGTTTATACGGGCGCGGATGCAATCGCCGGCGCGGCTGGCGCCGGTTTTCTCCTGTTTCGGAACACGCCAATCATGCTTGACAAGCATTTCGACCCGCACAGCGCCGAAGAGCGTATCTACGAGGCATGGGAAAAGGCCGGGGCGTTTCGGCCCTCCGGCAAGGGTGAACCGTTCTGCGTGGTCATTCCACCGCCCAACGTAACCGGCTCGTTGCACATGGGTCATGCGCTGAACAACACCCTGCAGGACATCCTGGTGCGCATGATGCGCATGCGCGGGCGTGATGTGCTGTGGCAGCCGGGCACCGATCATGCCGGCATCGCCACGCAGATGGTGGTGGAGCGCAAGCTGGCCGAGGAGGGCAGGCCGGGCCGGGGCGAACTGGGGCGCGAGAAGTTCCTGGAAGAGATCTGGCGCTGGAAGGAGCATTCCGGCAACACCATCATCAACCAGCTCAAGCGGCTTGGCGCCTCGTGCGACTGGTCGCGCCTGCGTTTCACCATGGACGAGGGCCTCTCCCGCGCGGTGCTGAAGGTGTTCGTGGCGCTGTGGAAGCAGGGGCTGATCTACAAGGACAAGCGGCTGGTCAACTGGGACCCGAAGTTCGAGACGGCGATTTCCGACCTCGAGGTGGAGAACGTCGAGGTGGATGGCCACATGTGGCACTTCAAATATCCGTTGGCCGGTGGCGAGACCTATACCTACATCGAGCGCGACGAGGAGGGCAACGTCATCCTCGAGGAGGAGCGCGACTATATCTCCATCGCCACCACGCGCCCGGAAACCATGCTGGGCGATGGTGCAGTGGCAGTTCATCCATCGGATCAGCGTTATGCGCCAATCGTCGGAAAGCTCGTTGAAATCCCGGTCGGTCCGCAGCACCTACGGCGGCGCATTCCCATCATCGCCGATGAATATCCAGATCCGGACTTCGGCTCCGGTGCGGTGAAGATTACCGGTGCGCACGATTTCAATGACTACGAGGTGGCGCGGCGCAACAACATTCCGCTCTACCGGCTGATGGACGAGAAGGCGCGCATGCGCGCCGATGGCCTGTCCTACGAGGAAAGCGCAAAGCTGGCCACGGAGATCGCCGAGGGGCGCCTGAGCCCCGACGAGGTGGACATTGACCAGATAAACCTGGTGCCGGAAGAGTTGCGCGGGCTGGATCGCTACGAGGCGCGCGAAAGGGTGATTGGGCAGATCACCGAAGAGGGGCTGGCGGTGATGGTGCCTGATGAGCAGGGCAGCCTTGTGCCGCTGGTGGAGAACAAGAAGATCATGCAGCCGATGGGGGATCGCTCCAAGGTGGTCATCGAACCGATGCTGACCGATCAGTGGTTCGTTGACGCCAAGGCTCTGGCGGCGGGCGCACTGCGCGTGGTGCAGCGCGGTGATACGCGTTTCTTTCCGGGCAACTGGGTGAAAACCTACAATAACTGGCTGACCGACATTCAGCCCTGGTGCATTTCGCGGCAATTGTGGTGGGGACATCGCATTCCGGCATGGTATGGGCCGGACGGACATGTCTTCGTTGCCGAGACGGAAGAGGAAGCACAGGCACAGGCTGACAGGCATTATGGCGAGGTGGTGGCGCTGAGGCGCGACCCGGATGTGCTGGATACGTGGTTTTCCTCCGCGTTGTGGCCATTCTCCACGCTGGGCTGGCCGGACGATACGCCTGAGCTGAAGCGCTATTATCCCACTTCGGTGCTGGTTACCGGCTTCGACATCATCTTCTTCTGGGTGGCGCGGATGATGATGACGGGGCTGCATTTCATGCAGGATGTGCCCTTCCGCGATGTTTATATCCACGCCCTGGTGCGCGACGAGCACGGGCAGAAGATGTCGAAGTCGAAGGGCAATGTCATCGACCCGCTCGACCTGATCGACAAGTATGGCGCCGATGCATTGCGCTTCACGCTGGCGGCAATGGCGGCCATGGGGCGCGACATTCGCCTGTCGGAAAGCCGCGTGGAGGGGTATCGCAACTTCGGCACCAAGCTGTGGAATGCGGTGCGCTTCCTGGAAATGAACGAGGTGGGCCGGGCGGATGCCTTCGACCCGGCCAGCCCGCGCCTGGCGCTGAACCGCTGGATTGTCGGCGAGGCCGTGCGCACCGCCCGCGAGGTAACGCAGTCGCTGGACGACTGCCGCTTCAATGATGCCGCGCAGGCCATCTACCGCTTTACCTGGGATGTGTTCTGCGACTGGTATCTGGAGCTGATCAAGCCGGTGCTGGGCGAGGGCGATGCCGCGGTGCGGGAAGAGACACGCCACACCGCCGCTTGGGTGCGCGACGTGATCCTGAAGCTGCTGCATCCATTCATGCCGTTCATCACCGAAGAGCTGTGGCAGCGCACCGGCGGCGAGGGCTTCCTGATGCTCTCCGAATGGCCGGCAACCGATGCCGCGCTCATCGACGAGGCGGCGGACGCTGAGCTGGAGTGGGTCATCGGCTTCATCCGCTCGGTGCGCTCCACCCGCGCGGAGATGAACGTGCCGGCGGGCGCGCGCATCGACGCGGTGCTGGTCGGCGCCGATGCCGAAAGCCGCCGCCGCCTGAAGGAGTGGGAGACGGAGCTGAAGCGGCTGGCGCGGCTTCAGCGCATTACCCTGGCCGATGAGCCGCCGAGCAAGGCGGCGCAGATCGTTCATGGTGAGGCCGTCATTGCCCTGCCGCTGGAGGGTGTCATCGATCTGGACGCGGAGCTGAAGCGGCTGGAGAAGGAGCTGACGGCGGTGGAGAAGGAGATCACCTCGCTGCGAGGGCGGCTGTCGAACGAGAAGTTTCTGACGAAGGCGAAGCCTGAGGTGGTGGAACAGACCCGCCAGCGCCTGGCCGAGCTGGAAGCTAAACGGGAGAAACTGGCCGAAGCCCGGAGCCGTCTGGCGGAAATGGCCTGAGCACCGGCCCGATGCCGCCGTCCGGGACGGTGGCGAAAACATCGTCGTCATGCCTGTTTCGGACAGGAAACCCGTGGCGGCGGATGACGGTTGATCGAGAACGTGAAGGAGCGAAGCGCCATGGATGCGCCGGTCATGGAAATTGTCGATACCCGCGAGCCGGACGAGAAGAACTTCATCGACGGTGCAACGGGGCCGTGGGAGGTGGTTATCGGCATGGAGATCCATGCCCAGGTCAGCTCCAATGCCAAGCTGTTCTCCGGCGCGTCCGCCGCCTTCGGGGGCGAGCCGAACACCCATGTCTCGCTCATTGATGCCGCCATGCCGGGCATGCTGCCGGTGATCAACGAATTCTGCGTGGAGCAGGCGGTGCGCACCGGGCTGGGGCTGAATGCGAAGATCAACCTGTTCTCCGTGTTCGACCGCAAGAACTATTTCTATCCCGACCTGCCGCAGGGCTATCAGATCTCGCAATACAAGCAGCCCATCGTCGGCGAGGGCACCGTCTATATCGAGGTGGATGGCGAGGAGATCGCCGTGGGCATCGAGCGGCTGCATCTGGAGCAGGATGCCGGCAAATCCATTCACGACCAGCACCCCGATTATTCCTACGTCGATCTCAACCGCGCCGGCGTGGCGCTGATGGAGATCGTCAGCAAGCCCGACATGCGCTCCGCTGAAGAGGCGAAGGCCTATGTGAGCAAGCTGCGCACCATCTTGCGCTATCTCGGCACCTGCGACGGCAACATGGAGCAGGGGTCGTTGCGCGCCGACATCAACGTCTCCGTGCGCCGCCCGGGCGGGGCCTTCGGCACCCGCTGCGAGATCAAGAACGTCAACTCCATCCGCTTCATCGGCCAGGCCATCGAATACGAGGCGCAGCGCCAGATCGACATTCTCGAAGCCGGTGGCGAAATCGACCAGGAAACCCGCCTGTTCGACCCGAAGAAGGGCGAGACGCGTTCCATGCGTTCCAAGGAAGAGGCGCACGATTACCGCTATTTCCCCGACCCCGACCTGCTGCCGCTGCGGCTGGAGCAGGAATGGGTGGAGAAGATCCGCGCCACGCTTCCCGAACTGCCCGATGCAAAGAAGAAACGCTTCATCGAGGAATACGGCCTCACCCCTTATGATGCCTCCGTGCTGGTGGCTGACAAGGCCTCCGCGGACTACTTCGAGGAGGTGGCGAAGGGCCGCGACGGCAAGGCGGCGGCCAACTGGGTGATCAACGAGCTGTTCGGGCGGCTGCGCAAGGAGGGGCTGGAGATTGCCGACAGTCCCGTTTCCGCCGAGCAGCTGGGCAAGATCATCGACCTGATCAAGCGTGGCGACATTTCCGGCAAGATCGGCAAGGAGCTGTTCGACATCGTCTGGACGGAAGGCGGCGACCCGGAGCGGATCGTCGAGGAGCGCGGCATGAAGCAGGTTACCGACCTTGCCGCCATCGAGGCCATTGTCGATGAGGTCATTGCCGCCAATCCGGACAAGGCGGAGCAGGTGAAGAACAAGCCCAACATGGTGGGCTGGTTCGTCGGCCAGGTGATGAAGGCCAGCCAGGGCAAGGCCAACCCGAAGGCAGTGAACGAACTGCTGCGCAAGAAGCTGGGGATCGGATAGCCATTAGCAGGTCAGCGGCAGAAGGGGGAGCGGGCGCACCGGATATTCCGGCGGCGCAGGGCGCGCCGCCGCGCCGTGGCTGGGGGCGGCTGTTGTGCGGGCTGGGATTTCTTGGCGCGTTGGCCGGGCTGGCCTTGCCATGGCTGACGCCGTGGTGGCTGGGCTTTGATGTCTTCTCGCAGTTCACCGTGCAGTTTGCCATCGTTGCCGTGGCTTGCGCCGTGGGGCTGTTGATGCCGCGCCATGGCCTGAAGGCGGCGGTGGGGCTGACATTGGCGGGGCTGGCCGGTATCGGCCTGTATGCCCGTGCACACATGAGTGCTGGTTTCGAGGCGCCGCCCGCGACAGGCGTGCTGCGGGTGATGAGCTTCAACATCTGGCAGGGCAACAACGGTGTGCAACGGGTGGTGGACGAGGTGCGCCGCCAGCGCCCGGACATGCTGGGCGTGGTGGAGTTCTGGCGCAACCGCGACAGGCTGCGGGAAGGGTTGGCGCGCGGCCTTGCGCATCATGCGGACTGCACCGATTTGCCGCTTTGCGGACTGGCGTTGTTTTCACGCTGGCCGGTGCAAAGGGTGAAGGCCCGCTCGCTGTGGGCCGGGCCGCCCTATCTGTATGCCAAGGTGCACGCGCCGGGCGGTGCAGTGCATGTGTTCGTGGTGCATACCTTGCGCTTTCCCTGGCTGGGGTCGCAACTGAAGCAGGTGAAGGCCATGCGCCGCATCATCCGCCGGGTGAAGGGGCCGGTGATTGTCATGGGTGATTTCAATTCCACGCCGTTTTCGGTGATGCACCGTGCCTTCCTGCAGGATACGGCATTGCGGCGCTTGACGCATCTGCCGACATGGCCTTCGTGGGCTGCCGGACTGCCGCAGATTGCCATCGATCACGTGTTTGCCTCGCCGCATTGGCTGCTGGCGCGCGGGCCGTTCATTGGCGCCAGCGCCGGGTCGGACCATTATCCCGTCATCGTCGAATTGCGCCGCGCCAACGCTCGATGAGCCGCCAGCCACCAGGAGACTTCCGCCACCCCGCCGGGCTGGATGAACTTCCGTTAATCCTTTTTTTGCCCTTCCCGCGGACAATGCAAAGGTGAACCGGATGCAACCGCACAATTGCGCGGTGGCGACGGGGAAGATTGCACGCAAGAACCTTTGCAATACGTTGAAAACGGTGGGGAAAGGCAATGTCTGGCTTTGATCGTATTGACAATGATGCCGTGCAGGACATGAGCGCGGAGATGATGTTCGATCTCGGCATGAAATATTCGCTGGGTCGTGGTGTTGAACGCGACGTTTGCGAGGCGCACAAGTGGTTCAACCTGGCGGCCATGCGCGGGCACGAGCGGGCGCGGCGCTATCGTCTGGAGTTGGCCGAGGAGCTGGATCCGCGCGAGCTGCACGAGGCCCTGGCCCGCGCGCGCATGTGGCTGCAGCGCTGAAATCAGCTTGAAATTTCCGCCAATTCCTGCCCATTTCCTGTTTAGGGTCTGGACTCAATACCTGAGCACTCCCCATGTGGACACCTCCGGAAACTGGGCATTTCAGTCGGAATATGATTCACTCCGGTGAGAAAGAAGCCTGAATCGCTGGAGGGATGTCAGAATGAAGGGACAGAAGGGGTTCTGGGATTTTGAGCAGCGCCTGGAGGAGCTTTCGCG
>JAJRRZ010000260.1 GCA_024279045.1 Alphaproteobacteria bacterium | reverse complement strand
GTGGATTCCTGCCTGGCCTCCGACAGCGGCCAGCTATATCTGCAACTGAACCACGCCATCGGACGGCTGCGGCAGTAGTCGGCGTGAGGGGGCAATCCGACATGGCCAGGCATTCGCCGCTGCACACCCCCCTGCCCTGCCGTATGACGGTGCGTGAACATGCCTGGCCATTGCGGCGCGCCTTCAGCATCGCCCGCGGCAGCCGCACCATGGCACGCACCATTATCGTCGAGCTGGCCGATAGCGATGGCCATGTGGGGCGCGGCGAGGCCGTGCCCTATGCCCGGCATGGCGAAACCGTGGAGCAGGCGCTGGCCGACCTGCAACAGGCGCGCAGCACCATCGAGAATGGCCTGACGCCCCCACATCTGCACCATGTGCTGCGCACGCTGGCGGCGCGCACGGCGGTGGACTGTGCCCTGTGGGACCTCGCCGCGAAGCACGCTGGCGCGCCGGTGTGGAAACTGGCCGGCCTGCCTAGGCCACAGCCGCGCACCACCGCCTGCACCATTTCGCTGAACAGCGCTGATCACATGGCAACGGAAACGCACGAGCGCGCAGCCTATCCGCTGCTGAAGCTGAAGCTTGGTGGCAAGGCGGAAGACGACCTGGCGCGGCTGAATGCCGTGCGCGCGGCGCGCCCCGATGCACGCCTGATCGTCGATGCCAATGAAGGCTGGCGTGCTCCGGATGCCGAACGCTTGCTCAAGGCCTGCGCACAGGCCGGGGTGGAGATGGTGGAACAGCCATTGCCCGCCGGCGAGGATGACCTGCTGGAACGGATGGATCGCCCCGTGCCGGTTTGCGCCGATGAATCCTTGCACGACGTGGCCGACATTGCCCGCCTGAGAGGGCGCTACGACGCTGTGAATATCAAGCTGGACAAGGCCGGCGGCTTCACTCCGGCGCTGGAGCAGACGGTTTCGGCAAAAAACCATGGCTACAAGGTGATGATTGGCTGCATGCTGGCCAGCTCGCTGGCCATGGCCCCGGCCTTTCTGCTGACTGCACACGCCGACTGGATCGACCTCGACGGCCCGCTGCTGCTGGCCGAGGACATGCCGCCAGCCATCCGCTACGAGGGCGCGTTGATGCACCCTCCCGCCGCTGCCCTCTGGGGTGGCTGACAGCCCACCCCCAGCCAGTTGCCACCGCAGACGCCCGCCCGGGGCAATTGCATGCACACTGGCGCACAGCAACGCCTTGTCAACGTGGCGGCTCCAGGATGGTCGGGTGGCGTTCCTCCTCGCGCGGTTCCGGATAGTCGAGGATGTAATGCAGCCCTCGGCTTTCCCGGCGGCTCATGGCGGCGCGGATCATCAGCTCGGCCACCTGGGCGATGTTGCGTAATTCCAGCAGATCGGCGGTAACGCGGAAATTGCCGTAGTATTCGGCGATTTCCTGCTGCAACAGGTCAATACGGTGGCGAGCACGCTGCAGGCGCTTCACCGTGCGCACGATGCCGACGTAATCCCACATGAAACGGCGGATCTCGTCCCAGTTGTGC
>JAJRRZ010000259.1 GCA_024279045.1 Alphaproteobacteria bacterium | reverse complement strand
GACGCGCGCAAGAACCTGCTGAAGTTCGATGACGTGATGAACGACCAGCGCAAGGTGATCTTCGAGCAGCGCAAGAGCATCATGCGCGGCGAGGAAGTGCGCGAAACGGTGCAGGACATGATCCAGGAAACCGTGGACAGGCTGGTAACCACCCACATTCCGCCGGGCGAATATGCCGACAAGTGGGATGTGGACGGCCTGCACGAGCGGGTGGAAGAGGTGCTGGGGCTGGGCCTGCCGGTGAAGGACTGGGCGCAGGAAGAAGGCATCGCCGAAGAGGAGCTCAAGGAGCGCATCGGCAAGGCGGTGGAAGAGCACTACGCGGCAAAGCGCGAGAAATATGGCGACGAGATCATGGAGCTGGTGGAGAAGGAAGTGCTGTTGCGCTCCATCGACCAGCTGTGGCGCGAGCATCTGGTGAAACTGGAGCATTTGCGCCAGGCGGTGGCCTTCCGCGGCTATGGCCAGCGCGATCCGCTGCAGGAATACAAGACGGAAGCCTTCGTGCTGTTCGAGAACATGATCGAGGAGCTGCAGGAAACGGTAACATCACAGTTGATGCGGGTGGAGCTGCTGTCGGAAGAGGAGATGGCGCAACTGCCCAGTGCCGATGAGCTGCCGGAAATGCGGGCCAGCCACATCGACCCGTTCAGCGGCTTCGACGAGATGGATGACGAGGTGATCGAGGCCACCTTCGGGGAAGGCGAAACGCCGGTGTCGGCGGTGCGGGTGCCAGCGGAAATGCGCGACCCGAAGGATCCTTCCACCTGGGGCAAGGTGGGGCGCAACGAGCCATGCCCGTGCGGCTCGGGCAAGAAATACAAGCGCTGCCACGGCAAGCTGGCCTGACGGGGCATGTCCGGTTCTTCATGACCGGCTCATGAGTGAAAGAACGGCAAAAAGGCGCGCGCTTATCCTCATGCAAGGTGCTGACAAGCTGGCCAAGCAGCACAGTTGGACACCTTCTGTAATCAGTCAACGCCCCCCAAGATCAGGATTGCTTGTGATCGCCTGGCGGATTTCATGTTTCTGTTCGTGATCACCACCGCTTGAGGGGGCGTCACATTCTGGGCTGGTCGATCAGGGGGCAGGCATGCTGCAAGCTCCGGAAACTCCATATCTTGGCCGATTGCGTCGTCAAGGGCGTCTCTGCAATACTCATTAACATATTGAGTCAACTCCGCTTCTCGAAATGTCCCTTCCTGGCACTCGAGTCAATTTATGAAGTTTCCGGAAGTGTCCGGCTGTTGATGCAGCTCAAGGCCCGGAAACGGCAGGGAACCGATGCCCTGTTCGCCGACATGGACGCGGAATTCATGGAACTGCTCAATGCACAAATCAGCCGGCTGGAAAAGCAGATCGAGCAGTGCATCGCCAGTTGCCGGGCATTGGCCCGGCAAGCGGAATTGCTGCGTTGCATTCCCGGTATCGGCCCTGTGGCTTGGCACCATGCTCATCACCGTTGCCAGAAAGCGCTTCGTCTGCGCAAATGCCTTGTGTGAAAAACAGCAAACATGGCAGTCGCAGGCAGCATGAGAAATACAGTTGCCAACCGTTCATCCATCAACATTTTTCTCTGCCGCGCAGATGTGGTAATTTTCGTGCGCCACAATCATTAATCCGCAAGAGGGGGCAACCATGCTCAAGGAATTCAAGGAATTCATCATGCGCGGCAACGTGCTGGATCTGGCCGTTGCCGTGATCATCGGCGCGGCCTTCGGGCTGATCACCAAATCGCTGGTGGATGACGTGATCATGCCGTTCATCGGTTACATCTTCGGCGGGCTGGACTTCAGCAACTACTTCCTGGCGCTGTCGGACAACATCACCGCCACCACGCTGGAAGAGGCGCGCAAGCAGGGCACGGTGATCGCCTGGGGCAAGTTCCTCACCGTGGTGATCAATTTCGTCATCGTCGCCTTCGTCATCTTCCTCATCGTCAAGGGCTTCAACAAGGCCATGGAGATGCGCAAGAAGCAGGAGGAAGAGGAAAAGGCCGCCGAGCCACCACGGCAGGAAGTGTTGCTAGAGGAAATCCGCGACCTGCTGGCAAAGAAAGGCTGAGGCAGCACCTGACGACAGCAGACGAAACAACAGAAGCGCCGCATCCACCCCCGGGTGCGGCGTTTTTCATGTATCGGCACAAGCATTGACCGCCACGGCACGGTGGCGTATCTCCCCGAAAGAGAGGATTTTGTGCCGGAGGCAGTCATCATGGCCGTTCGCAAGATCATCACCCCACCCAACCCGTTGTTGCGTCAGCCGTCGCTGAAGGTGGCGGAGGTAGACGACACCATCCGCGCACTCATTGCCGACATGTTCGACACCATGTATGACGCGCCGGGCATCGGTCTGGCGGCGGTGCAGATCGGCGAGCCGCTGGCGGTGATCGTCATGGACATCCACTCCGGCGATGCGGAGAAGGAGCCGCGCCCGCTGGCGCTGATCAACCCGGAAGTCGTCTGGTCTTCCGACAACCGCGTAACGTATCAGGAGGGTTGCCTGTCGGTGCCGGAGATCTACGATGAGGTGGAGCGCCCGGCGGAGGTGCGGGTGCGCTTTCTCGACGAGCAGGGCAACGAGCAGGAGCGTCTGTTCGGCGGGTTGGAGGCCATTTGCGTGCAGCACGAGATCGACCACACGAAGGGCATCCTGTTCGTCGATCATCTCTCGCGCCTGAAGCGGGAGAAATATCTGAAGAAGGTCATCAAGCGTGCCAAACAGGCCTCCGCCGCCTGAGCGCCAAGGGTGCGCCTTTCAGCCTTTCGTCTCTACCTCCCGCGCCACCATGTTGCCCGTTGCCAGCCCCTTGCAGGAGAGCCTGTCATGCCCCGCCCCTCCAACATGGCGCAGCGCGACATCGAGGCGCTGATCCACCCTTACACCCATCTGCGCCGGCATCGCGAGGTGGGGCCGCTGATCATCGAGCGCGGCGAGGGTGTGTGGCTGTATGACGAGAAGGGCCGCGCCTACATTGACGGCTTCGCCGGGCTGTGGAGCACCGCGCTGGGCTATGGCAACGCCGAGCTGATAGAGGCGGCGCGCCAGCAGATGGAACAGGTGGCCTTCACCCACCTGTTCACCCACAAGAGCAACGAACCGGCCATCGCCCTGGCGGAAAAGCTGAAGGAGATCGCCCCGTGCCCGGCGTCGAAGGTGCTGTTCTGCAACTCCGGCTCCGAGGCCAACGACATGCAGGTCAAGCTGAGCTGGTATGCCGCCAATGCCCGCGGCGAACACCAGCGCAAGAAAATCATCTCGCGCAACCGCGCCTATCATGGCGTAACGGTGGCCTCCGGCTCGCTCACCGGCCTGCCTTTCGTGCAGAACGATTTCGACCTGCCATATGGCGATCGCTTCATCCACACCCGCGCGCCGTATTTCTACCGCGAGGCGGAAGAGGGCGAGAGCGAGGAGGAATTCACGGCGCGGCTGGCGGAAGAGTTGCGCGATCTCATCGAGGCGGAAGGACCGGAGAACATCTGCGCCTTCATCGCCGAGCCGGTGATGGGCGCAGGCGGCGTCATCGTGCCGCCGGAGGGCTATTTCAGGGCCATTGTGCCAGTGCTGCGCGAATATGGCATCCGCTACATTTCCGATGAGGTGATCTGCGGTTTCGGGCGTACCGGACAATGGTTCGGCTGCCAGGCCTTCGGCGCGCAGCCGGATTCCATTTCCGTGGCCAAGGCACTGACCTCGGCCTATGTGCCGCTGGGGGCCATCACCATCGAGGAAGACCTCTACGAGGCCATGCTGGCGGAATCGGACAAGCTCGGCATGTTCGGACACGGTTTCACCTATACCGGCCATCCGGTGGCCTGCGCGGTGGCGCTGAAGGCCATCGAGATCTACGAGCGCGAGGACATGCCCGCCCGCGTGCGCCGCCTGGCGCCGCTGTTCGAGCGGCGCTTCCGCGCGCTGGCGGGGCATGATCTGGTGGGTGATGTGCGCCTGAAGGGGCTGGTGGGCGCGGTGGAGCTGGTGGCCGACAAGCGCACGAAGCGTCCGTTCGATGCCAGTGTTGGCGCCGGTGCGGCGGTGATGCGCCTGTGCGAGCGCGAGGGGCTGATCCTGCGGGCGATGGGTGATACGGTGGCGCTGTGCCCGCCGCTGGTCATCTCCGAGGACGAGCTGAACGAGGCATTCGACCGATTGGCCCGCGCGCTGGCTGCGGTGGCCGACCTGGCCGTGCGCGAGAACTGGCGTTAGGCTCAGGACCCATAAATTTGCACGGCATCTGCGCCATTTGCGCTGTATATCAGCGCCCTTTTGCCCTTGGAAATACCTACGAGTATTCCCGGCGGACAAAAGAACGCTGATATTTTGTGCAAATGACGCATCTACCATGCCTCTTTATGAGTCCTGAGCCTAAAACTCATCGGCAATCTGCGAGAACGCATGACCCGACATCAGCCATTCTGGAAACGCAAGGCCCTGCACGAACTTTCCGACGAGGAGTGGGAGAGCCTGTGCGATCATTGCGGGCGCTGCTGCCTGGTGAAGCTGGAAGACGAGGACAGCGGCGAGATCCACTACACCAGCGCCGTCTGCGCCCTGTATGATTGTGTCCATGGCGGCTGCACGGCCTATGCGCAACGCCACCGGCTGATGCCCGACTGCCTGCGCCTTACGCCGCAAAACGTGCGCAACATCCCCTGGCTGCCGAAAACCTGTGCCTATCGCCTGCTGGCCGAGGGCCGCGACCTGCCCGCCTGGCACCCGCTGATCAGCGGCGATGCGGAATCCGCCCGCAAGGCTGGCATGTCTGTCGCCGGGCGTGTCATCAACGAGGAAGACGTGGACATCGACGACCTGCCCGGCCTCATCCTCGACTGGGACAGCACCGACTGACCCCTCCCCACACTTCCACGCAAAACAACAAGCCCCGCGCCCCCCGTCCAACCACTTGCGCATGATAATCGGGTGGTTGGGCGGGGGCGCGGGGCGGTGGGTGGTCGCGCCTCAGCGCAAAACAACAAGCCCCTCGCCCCTCCCGACCACCTTGCATACAATCCCTGGGTGGTTGGGAGGGGGCGAGGGCCGGAGCCGCGCGCTTCAGCGCAAAACAAGTTGCGGCAATTTGCACCATGCACAGCCGGCAAACGGGCTGGACATTGCAATGATGCAATGTAAAAAGACGGGCAATTCCGTCAGGCTGTCGGTGCATTGCGTCGAATGCATGGCTGCGGCGGCCTTCCGGAGATGATCAACCCACGAGCTTGAATGAGGGTCTGGCCATGAGCACCTCGACCATGCAAGACGTCTCGCGGCGCGATTTCCTGTATGTCGCCACCGGCGCGGTGGGCGCTGTCGGCACGGGGCTGGCACTGTGGCCGTTCATCGATCAGATGAACCCGGATGCTTCCGTGCTGGCGCTGGCCTCCACGGAGTTCGATCTTGCCCCGCTGCAGGAAGGGCAGGGGGTAACCATCAAGTGGCGCGGCAAACCGGTGTTCATCCGCTACCGCACGCAGGAAGAGATCAAGAAGGCCAAGGAAACCCCGCTGGCCGAGCTGAAGGATCCCATCGCGCGCAACCTCAACCTGCCAGCCGATGCTCCGGCCACGGATGAAAACCGCGTGAAGGATGCCGAAGGCAAGGTCAACGAGAAGTATCTGGTGCAGATCGGCATCTGTACGCATCTGGGCTGCGTGCCCTTGGGCGAAGCCGGCGACTACAATGGCTGGTTCTGCCCCTGCCACGGCTCGCACTACGATACCGCCGGGCGCATTCGCTTCGGCCCTGCGCCGCGCAACCTGGACATTCCGCCGTTCAAGTACATCTCCGACACGAAAATCGTGATCGGCTGAAGCGGGAGGGGACACCGACAATGAGCGGACATTCGACATACGAATTCAAGAACCCGCTGATACGCTGGTTCGATTCGCGCTTGCCCATCTTCTCGATGATAAAAGCGCAGGCAATTGACTTTCCCACGCCGCGCAACCTGAACTACTGGTGGGTGTTCGGCGGCATCGCCGCCACCATGCTGGTGGTGCAGCTTGTTACCGGCATCGTGCTGGTGATGCACTATACGCCGCATGTCGATCTTGCCTTCGACTCGGTCGAAAAGATCATGCGCGATGTCAACTACGGCTGGTTGCTGCGCTGGCTTCACGCCAACGGCGCGGCCTTCTTCTTCCTGGCCGTATATATCCACATCTTCCGCGGCCTGTATTATGGTTCCTACAAGGCGCCGCGCGAGGTGCTGTGGATGATCGGCATTGTCATCCTGATCGTCATGATGGCCACCGCCTTCATGGGCTATGTGCTGCCTTGGGGGCAGATGAGCTACTGGGCCGCGGTGGTGATCACCAACCTGTTCTCGGCCATCCCGTGGGTGGGGGAAACCATCGTGCAGTGGCTGTGGGGCGGTTTCTCGGTGGACAACCCCACCCTGCAGCGCTTTTTCTCCCTGCATTACCTGCTGCCCTTCGTGCTGGCGGCGCTGGTGTTCCTGCACATCTGGGCGCTGCATGTAACCGGCAACAACAATCCGGACGGCATCGAGGTAAAAACCGAGCAGGACACCCTGCCGTTCCATCCCTACTACACCATGAAAGACCTCTATGCGATCCTGGTCTTCTTCCTGGTGTTCCTGGCGTTTGTCTTCTATTCGCCATGGTACATGGGGCACGCCATCAACTTCGTGCCGGCTGATCCGCTGGTTACGCCTGCGCACATCGTGCCGGAGTGGTATTTCCTGCCGCAGTATGCCATGCTGCGCGCCGTGCCCGACAAGCTCGGCGGCGTTGTCGTGATGTTTGCATCGCTGATTGTGCCCATGTTCCTGCCTTGGCTTGACCGGTCGCCCGTGCGCTCGCTGCGCTACCGCCCGCTGACTCGTTTCTTCTTCTGGCTGTTCGCCATCGCCTGCCTGGTGCTCGGCATTGCCGGCGCGCAGCCTGCGGAAGGCGCCTGGCTGTGGGTGGCGCGTATCGGCACGCTCTACTACTTCGCCTATTTCCTGGTGATCCTGCCGTTGATGGGCAAGCTCGAGAAGCCCAAACCCGTGCCGCCTTCCATCACCGATGCGGTGCTGAGCCGTGGCGGGCACTGACAAGCCGGCGCACTGCGTGATCAATGCAAGGATTGGGAACCGCTACCATGAAGAAGCTGCTCAAGATCATCGCCGCCGCCGGCATGGGCCTGGCCCTGCTTGCAGGGCAGGCCGTCGCCGCCGGCGGCAAGGTGAAGAACGCTGAAGAATACGACTTCAGCTTCGAAGGGCCGTTCGGCCAGTTCGACCGCGCCCAGTTGCAACGTGGCTGGTTGGTATTCAAGGAAGTGTGCGCCAGTTGCCACAGCCTGAAATATCTGCGCTTCCGCAACCTGGCCGAGCCTGGCGGCCCGGAATTCACCGTCGAACAGGCCAAGGCGTTTGCCGCACAATATGAAGTGCAGGACGGCCCCAATGAAGAAGGCGAGATGTTCATGCGCCCGGCGCGTCTTGCGGATGCCATGCCGGCTCCATTTCCCAACAAG
>JAJRRZ010000258.1 GCA_024279045.1 Alphaproteobacteria bacterium | reverse complement strand
CGCTCGCCGTCATAGACGTTCATCTGGCAGCCGAAGGCCTTGATGAACACCTTGCGCAGTCGCGCGGCATCTGGTGCGTGCGAATCGCCAGTAACTGCCTGTTCGATAATGCTCATGCCTGTTGCCATTCGCTTCGGTGGATGGCTGCCGGGGTGGCTGACTGTTCCGGCAAATGTTGCCGGGACGGCTTTCTGACCGATATATGCCCGCCACCGGCGCGCTTGGCAATGCGCCGGGTGAGAAGCGAGGTTGTTTCAGCCAACGCGCACGTCGGGCACGTCCAGCAGGGCGGGCACCTCGCGCACCTGCTCCAGCGCCCAGCGCAGTTCGTCGCGCTCATAAGAGCCAAGCCCGGCCACGGCGACGCGATTGGACGGCGGCAACCCGACCTCGATGTCGCGCAACTGCTGGCCGAGCACCGCACCGAGCAGGATGCGATGCGCCTCGATGAGGTTCTGCGCGGTGGCTTTCGCGCAGATGCCGGCTTCCGCCGCGGCACGCAGGCGGCGCGGCGTGGCGCGCTCCATGCTGCCCAGGCGCAACGCCAGCACTCGCGCGGCGGAATAGATGGGCATCAGGCCGCCCTTCTTCAGATCCACCCGGCCCTGCTCATCGGTTCGGATACGCCCGAACCAGCCCAGCGGGCTGTCGAACTCCGCTGCCTGCAGGGCAAGGAACTTCAACAGCGTGCGGGCGTCTTTCGCCATGTCCAGCACCTGCCGGCGAAAGCGGCGCACCAGTTCACGATCGCCACAGGCGCGGCGCAAATCGAAGAAAATGTCCACGTGTAGAAGATCCCGCGGCCCGGCGCTGCCCAGCCAGTTGCGCACCGTGGCCAGCCACTCGCGCTCGCTCCTGCGCCACGGGGCGTTCCCGGCCATCACGCCGCCGGGACACAGCGGCACACCGGCGGTGGCCAGCATGTCGTTCACGCGGGTGGCGAAACCGGCGAACCAGGCATCCACCTCTTGCACCCGTGATTCTTTCGGTGTTGCGTAGATGATGGCGTTGTCCTGATCCATGGCCAGCAGGCTTTCACCACGACCGACGGAGCCGAGCACCAGCAGGCCAAAGGACACGGGCGGGCCGCCGCGTCCGACTTCCCGCATTTCCTGTTCGGCCAGTTCGCAGGCGCGGCGGGTGAGGGCGCGGGCCTCGCGGGCAATGACGGCGGCAATGTCGCTGGGCGGGGCGTTGTCCAGCTGCATGGCGCGGGCAACATCGACAAGCATGGGCCACAGGGCGGCCAGCTCCTCGGCGGTGGCGGCGCGTTGCAGGTGTTCGGCCAGCACCACCGACTCGCTGGCGCGGTAGCGCAGCAGGTCGCGCTGGCTGATGGCGCCGATGATCCTTTCCTCCGCGCGGCTGCGCACGCCAAGGTGGCGCAGGCCCAATGCCTGCATGCGGGCCATGGCGCGGTAGAGAAACTCGTGCTCCGGCACGGTGATCAGCGGAAAGCTGGCATATTGCGCAAGAGCATGTTTCAGCACGCTGGGGCCATGCGCGGCGATGGCGCGCAGGATGTCGCGCTCGGTAATGATGCCCCAGTGGTCGATGGCCGCTTCGGCTGTTTCGGATGCTTCGGATGATTCAGACGCTTCGCATCCGGCCCCGGCATTGACCTCCGGCTGCACGAACAGCGAGCTGACCTGCCGCTTCAACATCTGTCGCAGGGCATCTTCCAGCGTGGCGGCAGGGGAGATGATGGCCAGATCATCGTTCATCACGTCGCACACGCGATGACGGAAGGGGTAACTGTCCATCTGCCGCCCACCTTGCCACTGCGCCGGCTTTTCCAATGCCCATTCGGCGGGCAGGCCGGGAGCGGCGGCAGCGGCGGGTTGTTGCTGGCGCTCCGTGGCGCGCAGGGCCTGCGCCAGGGTGCGGATGCCGCGCTCGGCCAGCATCGGGACGAGCTTGACGAAAATGTGCGCGGCGATGCGCGCATCAGCCAGCGCGCGGTGGCGACCCTCCGCGGAGATATCCAGCCAGGCGGCCAGCGCCTCCAGCGAAAACTCCGGCAAGCGCGGGGCGACAAGGCGCGCCAGGCCCTGCACATCCAGCGCCAGCGGTTGCTGCCAGCGCAGGCCGTGACGGTGGTGCTCCGCGCGCATGATGGCAAGATCGAAGCCAATCATGTAACCGGCCAGCGGCAGCGCCCCGGCCCATTCGGCAAAGGCGTGCATGACCTCCGGAAAACGCGGCGCGGCAGCCACCTCGGCATCGCTCAGCCCGTGGATTTTCGCTGATGC
This sequence comes from Alphaproteobacteria bacterium, assembly GCA_024279045.1. Taxonomy (GTDB): domain Bacteria; phylum Pseudomonadota; class Alphaproteobacteria; order Rhizobiales; family Aestuariivirgaceae; genus Thermopetrobacter. The sequence continues at coordinate 14,427 of JAJRRZ010000258.1, read as the reverse complement.
CGCGGAGATCGGGCGGCCCGGATTCACCAGGCTGGCAAAATGCCCGTCCTCGATCACCTCACCGGCGCGCACCCGCAGCCCGGCCAGCTCGATGATGGCATCGCGCGCCACGTCCAGCCCGGTGGTTTCGGTATCCAGCACCACCAGCTCCAACGCCGCCAGCGAGGCGGTGAGCACGGCGCGGTTGGGCAACTGAAAGGTCATGACGCGGCTCCAGGCTGCTGGATGACGCCGTGTGGTGCAGCAGGAAAAATGCCACGGCGGAAATGGCGCAGCGGCCTGCCGCAAAGGGTCGCCCTGCGGGAGGATGGTGTCAAGCGCCGATGCAGCCCGGCCCGGTGGTGCTGATCATGACAACGGCACTGTTCGCGGCAGCCGCGCGCTGCACCAGCCGCCATGGCCACCATGGCCGCCATGGGCCGTAACAACCATGACAGCAGCAATGGCCGTGGTGGGCGAGAGCATCAGGCAGCGGCCTGTCCGGCGGCCTGCCCGCTGGCCATGCCACGATAGGCCAATGCCTCGGCCACATGGGCGCGATCCACAACCTCGGCCCCGGCGAGATCGGCCAGCGTGCGCGCCACGCGCAACACGCGGTGATACCCGCGAGCCGACAGCCGCAAGCTCTCCGCGGCCTTCAGCAGGAAGGCGCGGGCCTCGGCGGTGGGGGCGGCAATATCCTCCAGCACGGCGGCGGGGGCTTGCGCGTTGGTGCGCACATGCTCCAGCCCCAGCGCGGCGTAGCGGCGTTGCTGCATGGCGCGCGCGGCGGCGACGCGCTCGGCCACCTGCGCGGACCCCTCCCGCGCCGGAGGCAGGGAGAGGTCGCGGATGTCCACCGCCGGCACGGTGATGCGCAGGTCGAACCTGTCCAGCAATGGGCCGGAGATGCGCCCCATGTAGTCCGCCGCGCAGCGCATGCCCCGGCGGCAATTGTGCCCGGGCTGAAAGGCCATGCCACACTTGCAGGGGTTCATTGCCGCAACAAGCTGAAAGCGGGCCGGGAAGGTAACCCGGTAATTGGCCCGCGCGATGCTCACCTCGCCGGTTTCCAGCGGCTGGCGCAACACCTCCAGCACGCGTGGGGCGAATTCCGGCAATTCATCGAGAAACAGCACGCCATTGTGTGCCAGCGACATTTCCCCGGGACGGGCGCGGCTGTGCCCGCCACCGGCCAGCGCCGCCTGCGAGGCGGTATGATGCGGCGCGCGAAACGGGCGAGTGGCGGAAATTGCGCCGTCGGGCAACATGCCGGCCAGCGAGGCGATGATGGAGGTCTCCAGCATTTCCCGCGCCGTCATTGGCGGCAGGATGGAGGGCAACCGCGCCGCCAGCATCGACTTGCCGGCGCCGGGCGGGCCGTTCATCAGCAGATGGTGCCCACCGGCGGCGGCCACCTCCAGGGCGCGCTTGGCGCTCTCCTGCCCGCGCACATCACGCAGATCGGGCAGGTTGGCCGTGCCGGACATGTCGGCGCGCTTTTCCGGGCGCGGCAGGCGCTGCTGGCCGCGCGCGTGGTTGACCACCTGCACCAGCGTGGCGGCGGCGACGATGTCCAGCTCCTCGCCGGCCCAGGCGGCCTCGCCACCATTGGCGGCGGGGCAGATGATGCCGCGCCCCTCGGCCAGCGCCCGCATGGCGGCGGGCAACACGCCGGTTACCCCGGCGATGCCGCCATCCAGCGACAGCTCGCCCATGCTGATGAAGCGTTCGGCGAAATCTGGCGGCAGCACACTCATGGCGGTGAGCAGCGCCAGGGCGATGGGCAGGTCGTAATGCGATCCTTCCTTCGGCAAATCGGCGGGCGAGAGGTTCACCGTGATGCGCTTCGCCGGCAGCGCCAGGCCCACCGCCTGCAGCGCGGCACGGATGCGCTCGCGGCTTTCGGCCACGGCCTTGTCCGGCAAACCGACAATGGTGAAGGCCGGCAGGCCCGACGAAATGAGCACCTGCACATCGACCACAGCGGCCTTGACGCCGTTGAAGGCGATGCTGGTTGCGCGCGCGACCATAGTGGCTCTCCCCTGCCCCGCTGGTTACGAATCCTCAGAATGCGCGTCAGCTTAGCGATGCGGATACACATATCAAGAACATCGGGCGAACCTGTGGATTATCTGTGCACAGGCTTGCATGGTGCGGCTTTTGCCCCGATATAGGGGGAGGAAGGTCGGCGCGGACGCAAGGTCCGCCCAGCGGGTCAGGTCCGGAAGGAAGCAGCCCAGGCGAGGCCGCATTGCGGGTCGTTGTCCGGCCTTCCGCTTTTGCGGGAATGCGCCAAGGTGCGGCAGCGTCCCCCTCCTCCGCCCGGGATTCACTTTTTCTGGCGGCACCGGCTCCGTCTCTCACCCGGCCACAGGCTTCTTCTGCTTGATTGACGGCACCAGCCCTCTCTCCCAGCCGATCACGGGATTCTTATGTTTGATTGACGGCGCCAGCCCTCTCCTCCACCCGACCACCCATGTATTGTATGTGAGGGGAGAGGGCTTTCTGGTTTGCGCCGGGGTGCATTTGCCCGGCTGGCATTGCCAGCCTGACATTCGTTCGCCATTATGCGGGCGAGCAATCGGGAGCCGGGCCTTGAGCAATACCACTGACAACACGCAGCACGAAGCCGCCGGCAGCGCTTCTGCCCAGGCGGGCGGGTACCGCGTGCTGGCGCGCAAATACCGCCCGAAGACCTTCGAGGAGCTGATCGGTCAGGAGGCGCTGGTGCGCACGCTGGCCAATGCCTTCGAATCCGGGCGCATTGCGCAGGGCTACATGCTCACCGGCGTGCGCGGCATCGGCAAGACCACCACCGCGCGGCTGATCGCGCGGGCGCTGAACTATTCGCTCAGCGACAAGCCGACCATGCACATGCCGGAGATGGGCGAGCATTGCGCCGACATTCTGGAATCGCGCCACGTGGATGTCATCGAGATGGACGCGGCTTCGCACACCTCGGTGGACAATATCCGCGAGATCATCGAACAGGTGCCCTACCGGCCCGTTTCGGCGCGCTACAAGGTGTATATCATCGACGAGGTGCACATGCTGTCGAAGGCGGCGTTCAACGCGCTGCTGAAAACACTGGAAGAGCCGCCGGAGCATGTGAAATTCATCTTCGCCACCACCGAAATCCGCAAGGTGCCCATCACGGTGCTGTCGCGTTGCCAGCGCTTCGACCTGAAGCGCGTGCCGGCGGATGTGCTGATGCAGCACCTGCAACACATTTGCGAGCTGGAACAGGTGGAGGCCGAGGATGCGGCCTTGCGCGCCATTGCGCGGGTGGCGGAAGGCTCGGTGCGCGATGCGCTGTCGCTGCTGGATCAGGCCATTGCCCACGGTGGCGGCGTGGTGCGCCACGAGCCGGTGCGCGAAATGCTGGGGCTGGCCGATCATGGCCGCATCATCGCGCTGTTCGAACAGGTGATGAAAGGCGATGTGGCCGCCGCGCTGGCCGGGCTGGAGGAGCTGTTCGCCATAGGCGGCTCGGCCTATCAGGTGCTGGCAGACTTGGCCGCCTTCACGCATCTGGTTACGAAGCTGGCGGTACTGGGCGAGGCCGGGGCACATGCGGCATTGAGCGAGGAAGAGCGCGAGCGTGGGCTGGCGCTGGCGCAAAAGCTCTCCGTGCCGGTGCTGGCGCGGGCCTGGCAGATGCTGCTGAAGGGGCTGGGCGAGGTGCAAGGCGCGGCACAGCCGGAAATGGCGGCGGAGATGGTGATCGTGCGGCTGGCGCATGTGGCGCAGGTGCCGCCGCCGGAGGAGATCATCCGCAAGCTGGAGCAGACGGAAGGCGCAAGCACGAACGCGAACGCAGGCGCGGGCACGACCCCGGGTGCGGCGCCGGGTGCGGTGGCTGCGCCTCCGGCGGCGCCGCAGGCATCGGCGGGCGGCGGTGGCGCTTCCGGCGGGGCGGGCGTGGCACAGGCGGTGGCGGCGCGGGCCGATGCTCCCGCGACAGGGCAGCCACGGGCATTGGAGCGGGAAGCGCCGAAGAGCCTGGCGGAATTGGTGGAGCTGGCCAGGCAACAGCGCGACCTGCAACTGGCGGAGAGCATCCGCCGCTTCGTGCGGCTGGTGGACATGCAGCCGGGCAAGCTGCGGGTGGGGCTGGCCGATGGCGCGCCGGCCAACCTGTCGCGCGAACTGGCGGCGAAATTGCAGGCGCTGACCGGCATGGCCTGGGTGGTGATGCTGGAAGAGAACGCGACGGCCCCTACCCTAGCGGAGCAGGAACGCCAGCGACAGGATTCGCTGCTGGCCAGGGCGCGCGAGGACGAGGCGGTGCGCGCGGTGCTGACGCAATATCCCGAAGCGCGCATCCTGCAGGTGCGCCCTGAACAGGACAGCGCGGCGGGTGCTGAACAACCGCAAGACGAGGAAGGGGACATGGAGCGATGAAGGATCTGGGCGAACTGATGCAGCAGATGCAGCAGGTGCAGCAACGCATGCAGCAGATGCAGCAGGAACTGGCCGAGGCCAGCGTGTCCGGGGAGGCTGGAGGCGGGCTGGTGCGCGTGGTGATGAACGGCAAGGGTGAAGTGCGCGAGGTGCACATCGACGAAAGCCTGCTGAAGCCGGAAGAGCGCGAAATCGTGGAAGACCTGGTGGTGGCGGCGCTGAACCAGGCGAAGGAACGCATGGAAGAGATGGTGGCGGAGAAAATGCGCGATGCCACCGGCGGGTTGCCGCTGCCGCCGGGCTTTTCGTTGTGATGCGGGCGGCTTGGTGGCGGCGGGCAGGCGCATTGACTTTCTGGCGCGGCTGACGGTATAAGCCCGCCAGCAAACCTGCTGACGGGCGTGGCGCTTGGCCGCGCCGGTTGTTTTTTCAGCCGAACGACAGGCCTGGAGACAAAACAATGAAACGCACCTTTCAGCCGAGCCGCCTGGTGCGCAAGCGCCGCCACGGCTTTCGCGCGCGCATGGCAACGCGTGGCGGGCGCGCCGTCATTCGCCGCCGCCGGGCGAAGGGCCGCAAGCGCCTGAGCGCGTGAAGCGCGCAAGGCCTGGCAGGTGCCACTGCACAACCACAAGCGCGGGCAGTGGCGCGGCGCATCATGCAGCATGATTTGCACGACCGCCGCTGTTGCTGGCGGTCGTGTTTTTTGCGCGGACTTTTTCGCCCGGACGTGGCAAGACTCCCCGCATGAATCGGCAACAGGACAACAGCGCCGTGCATGGCAAGGGCAGCGCCACGTTGCCAGCGCGACTGAAGAAGCGCCGCGAGTTCCTGGCCGTGGCGCGCGGGGTGTTCGCGCCGATGCCGTGCGTGGTGGTGCAGATGCGCGCGCGCGGCAAGGGTGATGCGCAGCCCGCGCGGGTGGGCTTCACCACCACAAAACGCATCGGCAAGGCAGTGGTGCGCAACCGGGCGCGGCGGCGGCTGCGTGAGGCGGTGCGGCTGCTGGCCCACGAGATGCCGGATCTTTTCAGGCCGGGGCATGACTACGTTTTCATCGCCCGCGATAAAACGGCCACTTGCGATTTTGCCGAGCTGGTGCAACAAGTGCGCAGCGCCCTGCGGCGGCTGAACGCCGGCAAGGGGCGCGCCTCGCGTCCGCGCCGCGGGCGTTGAGTTGCCGCGGGGGATTTCTTCAGCAAGATCGGGAAGCAGCACCCATGAGAGACGAGCAGCGCAATTTTCTCATCGCCATCGCGCTGTCCATGGCCATTATCGTTGGCTGGCAGATATTCTTTGCGCCACCGCCGCAAAAAACGCCTGGCACCCAGCAGCCCGCAGCCACGGCGCAACAGCAGGGCGCTGGCGGCAACGCGGCCAGCGGCATCACTTCCGGCGAGATTCCCAGCGCCGGGCAGCCCTCGGCCAGCGCACCAGCGGGTACAGAAGGCGTTCCACAGGCGGCGATGAGCCGTGAACAGATGCTGAAGGCGGCCCCGCGCGTGGCCATCGACACGCCCAGCCTGCGCGGCTCCATCAGCCTGAAGGGGGCGCGGCTGGATGACCTGGTGCTGAAGAAATACCGCGAGACCGTGGAGCCGGACAGCGCCAACATCGTGTTGCTGAAGCCGGAGGGGCTGGCTGATGCCTATTTCGTGGAAACCGGCTGGGCGCCGGCTGCTGGAGCTCAGGTGAAGCTGCCGACGCCCCAGACCCTGTGGGAGGTGGAGAAGGGCGCGAAACTTGCGCCGGACAGTGCAGTTGTCCTGAAGTGGGACAATGGCGAGGGGCTGATCTTCCGCCGCACCTTCACGGTGGACGAGAACTACATGTTCAGCGTGGAGCAGACGGTGGAAAACCGCTCCGGCAAACCGGTTACCCTGTTTCCCTATGCGCGGGTGCAGCGCCACGGCATTCCGGAGCTGGAAGGCTTCTTCATCCTGCACGAGGGATTGATCGGCGTGCTGGGAGGCGAGCTGCAGGAAATCACCTACGGCGACATCAAGGAAGACGATGCACGCCTGCAAAAACGGGATTCCACCGGTGGCTGGCTGGGCATCACCGACAAATACTGGGCGGCGACCATCATCCCGGCGGATCAGAAAGCACCGATCCTGGGCCGCTTTCTGTATCTGACAAAGAACGGGCGCGATGTGTTCCAGGCCGACTGGCTGGCGAAGAACGGCATCACCGTGGCCGATGGCGCCAGCGCCAGCACGAAGGCGCTGGTCTTCTCCGGCGCAAAGGAAGTGGCGCTGGTGGACGGCTACGAAAGAAAATTCGGCATCGACCGTTTCGAGCTGCTCATCGACTGGGGGTGGTTCTACTTCATCACCAAGCCGATGTTCTGGCTGCTGCACTACCTGTATCAGTGGCTGGGCAACTATGGCCTGGCCATTCTGGCCGCGACGGTGGTGATCAAGCTGGTGATGTTCCCGCTGTCGAACAAAGCCTATGCCTCCATGGCGGAGATGAAGAAGCTGCATCCGGAAATGATGCGCATCCGCGAGCTTTACAAGGATGACCCGATGCAGCAGCAGAAGGCGATGATGGAGCTGTATCGCAAGCACAAGGTCTCGCCGATGGCGGGCTGCCTGCCGATGCTGGTGCAGATTCCCATCTTCTTTGCACTCTACAAGGTGCTGTTCGTTACCATCGACATGCGGCATCAGCCGTTTCTCGGCTGGATCAAGGATCTTTCCGCGCCGGATCCGACCAGCATCTTCAATCTGTTCGGGCTGATTCCCTGGGATCCGCCGCTGTTTCTGCAAATCGGCGTGTTGCCCATCCTGATGGGTCTGACCATGTGGGTGCAGATGAAGCTGAACCCGCCGCCACCCGATCCCATTCAGAAGCGGCTGTTCGACTTCATGCCGATTCTCTTCGTGTTCATTCTGGCGCCGTTCCCGGCAGGGCTGGTGCTCTACTGGACGTGGAACAATATCCTGTCCATCATGCAGCAGTATTACATCATGAGAAAGCACGGCGCGGAGATCCACCTGTGGCAGAACCTGAAGGAAAGCCTGCCGTTTCTGGGCAAGAAGGCGTAACCGGCAAAGGCGAACACGAAGGCGGATACGCAGGCGAACAGCAGCAGGCGCAGGAACAGGTGCGGGCGCGCATGGCTCGGCGTGTGCTGCCCTTGGCAGCGCTGGATGAGGCGCAGCGCACTGCCCTGATCGACCGTGGCCAGGCGCTGTTTGCCTCACCGCCACGGTTCCTGATGGGGGTGGCCAACCTGCGCCAGTTGCCCGAACCGTTCATGGTGGAAATAGCCTTTGCCGGGCGCTCCAATGTCGGCAAGTCGTCGCTGATCAACGCGCTGTTCAATCGCCGCGACGTGGCGCGCGTGTCCAACACGCCGGGACGCACGCGCGAGCTGAACTATTTCACCCTGGCCGACGGTGCGCTGGCGATGGTGGACATGCCGGGCTATGGCTATGCCAAGGCATCGAAGGCGCTGGTGAAGAAGTGGCAGGCGCTGGTGCGCGATTACCTGCGTGGCCGACCGGGCCTGAGACGGGTGTTCATCCTCATCGACGCGCGGCATGGCATCAAGCCGCAGGACGAGGAGGCCATGGCGCTGATGGATGAAACGGCGGTGAATTATCAGGTGGTGCTGACCAAGACCGACAAGGTGCGCAAGGACGCGCTGGACAAGCTACTGGAGAAGATGTCGGCACAACTGGCGCGGCGCCCGGCGGCGCACCCGGAGATTCATGCAACATCGGCGCGCAAGAAGCAGGGACTCGATGAACTGCGCGCGGCCATTGCGGCGCTGCTGCCGGAAAATGCCGCGGCGGATTGAGATCGCGGCGGGGCTGACATCGGCCCAACGTTGTCGGCTCGAAATATCGGTTTGACGTATTGGCTCAGCCTTGCCGTTGCGCGGTGCGCAGGGCGGCGAGGAGCTTGTCGAAGGCATGGGCGCGGTGGCTCATCGCGTGTTTCTTCTCCGGCTCCATCTCGGCGAAGGTGATGTCGAACCCCTCGGGCACGAAAACGGGATCGTAGCCAAAGCCCTTCTCGCCGCGTGGCGGCCAGGTGATGTGGCCGTGCACCTCGCCGCGGAAGGTCTCGGTTTCGCCATCGGGCCAGGCCAGCGCCAACACGCAGACGAAATGCGCCTTGCGCTGTTGCGGCGTTGTTGCGCCGGCCTGTTGCAGCTCCTCGTGCACGCGGCGCATGGCCATGTCGAAATCCTTGTCCGGGCCACCCCAGCGCGCCGAATGAATGCCCGGTGCACCGTCCAGCGCATCGATGCACAGGCCGGAATCGTCGGCCAGCGCCGGCAGGCCGCTGCCTTCGGCGGCAGCGCGCGCCTTGATGATGGCGTTGGCCTCGAAAGTGTCGCCGTCCTCCACCGGTTCGGGCAGGTTCAGCTCTGCCGCCGAGACCGCTTCCAGCCCCAGCGGGCGCAGCAGATCGCCGATTTCGCGCACTTTGCCAGGGTTGTGCGAGGCAATGACGATCTTCTGCGCGGGCTGCAACGGTTTCATCAGGCGCTCTCCACGGCCTGTTTCTGGGCCTGCACCAATGCGGTGATGCCGGCGCGGGCGAACTTCAGCATTTCGCCGAACTGCTCCTCGGTGAAGGGGTCTTCCTCAGCCGTGGCCTGAATCTCCACCAGCCCGCCGGCGCCGGTGATGACGAAGTTGGCATCGGTCTCGGCTTCGGAATCCTCGGCATAGTCGAGGTCGAGGATCACCTGCCCGCCATAGACGCCGCAGGAGATGGCGGCAACGTGATCCTTCAGCGGGTCGGATTCCAGCATGTCGCGCGCCTTCATCCAGTCGATGCACTGCTTCAGCGCCACCCAGCCGCCGGTGATGGAGGCGCAGCGGGTGCCGCCGTCGGCCTGCAGCACGTCGCAGTCGATGACGATGGAGCGCTCGCCCAGCGCTTCGAGATCAACCACCGCGCGCAAGGAGCGACCGATGAGGCGCTGGATCTCCTGGGTGCGGCCCGATTGGCCGGATTTCGCCTCACGGCGCATGCGGCTGCCGGTGGCGCGCGGCAGCATGCCGTATTCCGCCGTTACCCAGCCGCGGCCCAGGCCGCGCAGCCAGCCGGGCACGTTCTCCTCCAGCGAGGCGGTGCACAGCACCTTCGTTTCACCGACGCTGATGAGGCAGGAGCCTTCGGCATGGCGCGAGACGCCGGTTTCGATGGCGACGGGGCGCATTTCGTCAGGCTTGCGGCCAGATGGGCGCATGGCGGGTGTTCCTCCTGTCGAACCTGTTGGATGTGGTGGTTGTCTTGTTGCCGCGTCAACTGCGGTAGTCGGCGTTGATGTCGATATAGGCATGGGTGAGATCGCATGTCCACACCGTGGCGCGGCCCGGCCCGGAGCCCACCTCGACAGTGAGATAGATCTCCGGCTTGCGCATGAGTTCTGCTGCCCTGGCTTCGTTATAGCCCGGCGCTACCGCGCCCTTGTCGGTTACCAGATGGCAGCCGATGAAGATGCGCAAGTCCTCCTGCCGCACATCCACACCTGACTTGCCCACCGCCATGACGATACGGCCCCAGTTGGGGTCTTCTCCGGCGATGGCTGTCTTCACCAGCGGCGAATTGGCAATGCTCATGGCGATCTGGCGGGCGGCGGCGGCATCGGGCGCGCCGTCCACCTCCAACTGGACAAACTTCGTGGCGCCCTCGCCATCCTTGACGATCTGCAGGGCGAGGTCGTGGCATACCGCGTGCAGGGCCTCGGCAAAAGCGGCAACGGCGGCTTCGTCGTCTTCCTCCACCACCGCGCCGTCCTGGCCGGTGGCGAAGGCCAGCACGGTGTCGTTGGTGGAAGTGTCGCCATCGACGGTGATGCAGTTGAAAGTGGTGTCCACCGCCTCGGCCAGCAGGCGCTGCAACAGCGGCACGGGCACGGCGGCATCGGTGAAGATGAAGCCCAGCATGGTGGCCATGTTCGGGGCGATCATGCCGGAGCCCTTGGCGATGCCGCAGACATTGAACGTATGCGCACCGATGCGGCCCTGCTCTGCAGCACCCTTGGGATAGGTATCGGTGGTCATGATGGCGCGCGCGGCGGCCTCCCAGGTGGCTGGCTGGCCGCTCAGCATGGCGGGAAAGTGGCGGGTGAGGAGGTTCGCATCGAACGGCTCGCCGATGACACCGGTGGAACATACCTGCACCTCGTGCGGCGCGGCGCCGACCTGGCGGGCGGCGGTTTCGGCGGTGGCCAGGGTGGTGCTCTCGCCTTGCTTGCCGGTGAAGGCGTTGGCATTGCCGGCGTTGACCACCAGCGCGCGCGCCCTGCCCTGCCCCTGTTGCAAGGCAGCACGGCACCAACGCACCGGCGCGGCAGCCGTGGCGGAACGGGTGAACACGCCGGCGGCGGTGGTTCCTTCCGGCAGCGCAACGAACAGCAGATCGTCGCGGCCCTGATATTTCAGGCCACTGTGGGCGGTGAACAGCCTGGCACCGGCAATGTCCGGCATATCGGGGAATTTCTCCGGCGCGAAGGGCGAGGGTTTCAGGTCGTATGACATGGTGTTTTTCCCGATGCGTCTTTTGATCGCCAACGCAAAATCAACATGAAAAGAGCGGAGCGGCCAACTGCCGCCCCGCTGCTTTCATGCGCTGCAGGATAGCCGCGGACGGCTATTTCTTGCCGTCCTTGGCCTGGGCGGCTTTCTTCTGCAGCTCTTCCAATCGCTTCTTGTTGGCTTCCTGGATCTTTTTCAGCTCCGGGTCGAGCAGCTCGATCTTGCCGGCCTTGCCAAGCTCGGCGACCTCCTTCTGCACCTCCTGGCGCAGCAGCAGCGCCTCGATGCCCGGTGCGACCTCGGCCAGCGGGCGCGGGCCGATCTTCTTGCGGTCTTCCAGCTTGATGATGTGCCAGCCGTATTCGGTCTTCACCGGCCTGGAGACCTCGCCAACCTTCAGGGCGAAGACGGCCTTGGAGAACTCCGGCACCATCTCGTCCCTGGTAAAATAGCCGAGATCACCGCCAAACTCCTTCGAGCCGTCCTTGGAATACTTGCGGGCCAGATCCTCGAACTTCTTGCCGGCCTTCAGCTCCTTGAGCACCTTCTCGGCCTCGTCTTTCGTGGAGACGAGGATATGGCGCGCGCGCACACGCTCGATGGGTTTGACCTTTTTTGTTTCCTTCTCGTAGATGGCCTTGATCTTGTCCGGCGTTACGCGCGGCTTGATCTTCTTGTAAAAGTAGGCATCGCGCAGTGCCTTGTATTGATAGAAACGCAGACGGCGCTTGTATTCCTCGTCGTTGGCCAGGCCGTCCTTCAACGCCTTCTGGGCCAGCAGATGGCGTTCGACAAGATACTGCACGATGAGCGGATAGCGCATCTTCGGCGGCACATCCTTCAACTGGGCGGCCACATCCTCGGCGGCCATCTGCACCTCGCGGGCGGTGATCTCGTAGCCATTGACGCGGGCCACCACGGTGCTCGGCTTGTCCTGCGCCTGCTGCTTCGTGGCGGCGTCCTGAGCAAGAGAGGGCGTGGCCGATGCCGCCGCAAGGGCCAGGGCCATTCCGGCGTGGAAGATGAAATTGCGCGTCTTGCTGCTCATGAGTATCGTCTTTCCGTTGGATGCCGATGCATCAAGATATCTCTGCCGTTTTGGCTGCATGCCGATTGCGGCAATTTTATGCTTCCATCCCATGCTGCCCCATGCCGCGCCCGCTGGATTACACACATTGCCCGGCGCTGACAACCGCCACGAGATAGCGTGGAGCACAATCTCCGCAGTGGCGTTGCAAACTTGCAAAAACGCCAGCCAATGACCATCTGCGGGGCAGGCCGTGGCGAACGTGGGCACGAACTGCCTCCATGCCGGATGAGCCGTCAATGCGCCGCATTGCCGCGATGCACGTTTTCCTCTACCTAGAGGCAGAAGAAGCCGTTTTCCGGCGGCGAATCATCAAACAGCCACATTCGGCCCCTTTGGCATGATGCCAGCACAGCGAGCACAGGCTCCGCCCTTTAGAACGAATGCATCCGGGATACTTCCATGCTGGGACTGGGAACCATCACTTCGAAAATCTTCGGCAACGCCAATCAGCGCAAGTTGCGCGCCTATCGCAGGAAGGTGGAGCAGATCAACGCGCTGGAGCCGGAGTTCGAGAAGCTCTCCGACGAGGAATTGCGGGCAAAGACGGACGAGTTCAAGCAGCGCCTGAAGGATGGTGAATCGCTGGACAAGCTGCTGCCGGAAGCCTTCGCCGCAGTGCGCGAGGCGGCACGGCGAACGCTGGGGCAGCGGCATTACGACGTGCAGCTCATCGGCGGCATGGTGCTGCACGAGGGCAAGATCGCGGAGATGAAAACCGGCGAGGGCAAGACGCTGGTGGCCACGCTGGCGGCATATCTGAACGCTCTGACGGAGCGCGGGGTGCACGTGGTTACGGTGAACGACTATCTGGCGAAGCGTGATGCGGAGTGGATGTCGCCGGTCTACAATTTCCTGGGCCTGAGCGTGGGCTCCATCGTGCACGGCATGGAAGACGACGAGCGGCGCGAGGCCTATGCGGCGGATGTTACCTACGCGACGAACAACGAGCTGGGCTTCGATTATCTGCGCGACAACATGAAATACCATCTGGAAGAGATGGTGCAGCGCGATCACTATTACGCCATTGTCGACGAGGTGGATTCCATCCTCATCGACGAGGCGCGCACGCCGCTGATCATCTCCGGACCGGTGGAAGACCGCACGGAGCTTTACGTGGCGGTGGACAGGCTGATCCCGCAGCTGGCGCCGGAGGATTACGAGATCGACGAGAAGACGCGCAGCGCCATGCTTACCGAGCAGGGCAACGAGCACATGGAGCAGTTGCTGCGCGAGGCCGGGCTGCTGGAAGAGGGCACGCAGCTTTACGACCCGGAAAACGTTACCGTGGTGCACCACGTGAACCAGGCGTTGAAGGCGCACAAGCTGTTCACCCGCGACAAGGACTACATCGTCAAGGACGGCGAGGTGGTGATCATCGACGAGTTCACCGGGCGCATGATGCCGGGGCGGCGCTATTCGGAAGGGCTGCACCAGGCGCTGGAGGCCAAGGAAGGCGTGCAGATTCAGCCAGAAAACCAGACACTGGCCTCCATCACGTTCCAGAACTACTTCCGCCTCTACGAGAAACTGGCTGGCATGACCGGCACGGCGGCCACGGAGGCGGAGGAGTTCATGGACATCTACGGGCTGGACGTGGTGGAGATCCCCACCAACAAGCCGGTGCAGCGGGTGGACGAGAACGACGAGGTCTACCGCACCGAGCAGGAGAAGCTGGAGGCGGTTATCGGGCAGATTGCCGAATGTCGCGAGCGTGGCCAGCCGGTGCTGGTGGGCACCACGTCGATCGAGAAGTCGGAGCGGCTTTCGGAGCTGCTGAAGCAGCGCGGCATCGAGCATCAGGTGCTCAACGCGCGCTATCACGAACAGGAGGCGAAGATCATCGCCCAGGCAGGCCGTCCGGGCGCGGTTACCATCGCCACCAACATGGCCGGGCGCGGCACGGACATCCAGCTTGGCGGCAACGTGGACATGCGCATTGCCGAGGAGCTGGCAGACATCACCGACGAGGCGGAGCGCGAGCGGCGGGCGGCGGAAATCCGCGCGGAAGTGGAGGCGGCGCGCGAGGAGGTGCTGAAGGCCGGCGGGCTGTACATCATTGGCACGGAGCGGCACGAGTCGCGGCGCATCGACAACCAGTTGCGCGGGCGTTCGGGGCGTCAGGGCGATCCGGGGCGGTCGAAGTTCTACCTGTCGCTGGAAGATGACCTGATGCGCATCTTCGGCTCGCAGCGCATGGACTCCATGCTGCAGAAGCTGGGCCTGCAGGAAGGCGAGGCTATCACCCATCCGTGGATCAACAAGGCGCTGGAAAAGGCACAGCAGAAGGTGGAGGCGCACAATTTTGACGCGCGCAAGAACCTGCTGAAGTTCGATGACGTGATGAACGACCAGCGCAAGGTGATCTTCGAGCAGCGCAAGAGCATCATGCGCGGCGAGGAAGTGCGCGAAACGGTGCAGGACATGATCCAGGAAACCGTGGACAGG
>JAJRRZ010000257.1 GCA_024279045.1 Alphaproteobacteria bacterium | reverse complement strand
TCCTTCAGCGAGGCGATCAGGCCGTTCATCTTCCAGTTACCGGCCACCAGTGGCGGAAAAGTGTGCGTGGGCATGGGCGTTCCCCTTCCAGCAGTTGCGTATTGCATGAGTTCGGCAGCCCTGATAGCAATTGCCAGCGTTCATGAGAAGTGGTGAATCGACCCGTCAGGGGCTGTCCCGCATGGCTGCCCCCGGCCCCGTGGAGACGAACAGAACATGCTCACCGCCCTGCGCAGCAAGTCTGGAGGCATCGTTGCCAAGATTTTCATCGGCCTGCTGGCGTTCAGCTTCGCCATCTGGGGCATTGGCGACATGTTGCGCGTGAAACCGCAGGATACGCTCGTCTCCGCTGGCGACACCACCATTTCCGTGCAGACCTATTCCGATCGTTTCCGCCAGATGCTGCAGCAGCTGGCGCAGCGTACCGGGCGCGGCATCAGCCCCGACGAGGCGCGGCAGATGGGGTTGGACAGGCAGTTGCTCATCCAGCTTATTCGCGAGGCAGTGCTGAAGGAAGCCGTGCGCCGCATGAACCTGTCGCTGCCGGATGATTTCATCGCCGAGCGCATCAAGCGCATGCCGCAGTTTGCCGGGCCGGATGGCCGCTTTGACAAACAGCGGCTGCAGCAGGCGCTGTTCTCCGCCGGATTGTCTGAGGCGCAGTTCATTGCCGAAGAACGCAGCGCACTGCTGGGCAATGGCGTGATGGCTGCCGTAACCGCCGAGATGCGCGCGCCGAAGACACTGCTGGAACAGGCATATGCCTGGCGCAACCAGACGCGTGATGCGGCCTTCGTGGAGATCGTCGCCGATGCGGCGAGGCTGCCGGCGCCGGACGAGGCGACGCTGAAGAAGTTTTACGAGGAGAACAGGCAGGCCTTCAGCGAGCCGGAGCGGCGCGTCATCAAGGTGCTGGCGCTGACCCCGGCCAACGTGCTGGACAAGGTGAAGGTCTCCGACTAGGAGCTGAAGCAACTGTATGATTCGCAGAAAAGCCGCTTCGACATTGCCGAGAAGCGCAGCGTGGAACAGTTGCGTTTCGATTCGGAAGCGGCGGCGAGCAAGGCCTTGGCGGCGCTCGACAATGGTGAGACCACCTGGGAGAAGCTGCTGGAAGAACGCAAGCTGAAGCCCGAAGACGTGCGCCTGGGCCCGTACGAGAAGAGACAGTTCCCTGATCAGGCCCTGGCCGATGCCGTGTTTGCGGTGAAGGAAGGCGACATCGCCGGGCCGGTGGAAACCCCGCTGGGCGTGTTCGTTGCGCGGGTGGTGAAAGTGGTGCCGGGGCAAAAGGTATCCTTCGATGAGGCCAGGCAGCAACTGGAGAAAGCGCTGAAGCTGGAGAAAGCGCGCGATGTCGTGGCCGAGCTTTACGAGAAAATCGAGGAAGCGCGCGCCTCCGGCCAGACGCTGGGCGATGCCGCTGCTTCGCTGGGGCTGAAGCTGCACACCACCGCGCCGGTGGCGCTGAACGGTACCGGTGCGGATGGCAAGCTGGTGGACGTGCCAGGTGGCGAGCGGGTGATTGGCGAGGCCTTCCGCTCCGAGCCGGGGGCGGACAACGACGTGGTGGAGCTGGGCGATGACGGCTTTGCCTGGTTCGATGTGGAGAAGATCATCCCTGCCGGGGTGCCACCGTTCGACAAGATGAAGGACAAGGTGGCGGAGGCCTGGCGCGCGCAGGCGTTGATGGCGGAGCTGCGGCGCAAGGTGGATGCGCTGAAGCAGAAGGCCGAGACCGGCACACCGCTGGAGAAGATCGCCGAGGAACTCGGCACGACGGTGAGGCGCATCGACGACGTGAAGCGCACCGCTGCGCGCCCTGATTTTCCGACGGTGGCGGTGCGCGCGCTGTTTGCCGCCAAACCCGGTGCGGTGGCGGTGGCGGTGGCGCCCGATGGCCGCAAGGCATGGCTGATGCGCGTTTCCGAGCGCCCGTTGGCGAAGCTTGATCCGGCCAGTGCCGAGGCGAAAGCGCTCGATGAGGTGCTCTCGCAGGGCATTGCGCAGGACACCGGCGCGCAGTTCATCGCCGCCCTGCAACAGGCCTATGACGTGAAGATCAACATGAAGCTCTGGCAACAGGCCAGCGGCGCGGGGCAATGAGAGACGGCAGGATCTTTCTTCATGCTGCCAGATCCGCTTGCCGGACATTCGTGATCTCACCAGAGCAATCTGCATGAACCAGCCGATGAACATTCGCATCGAACCGCCGCTGGAGGAGTTTCGCGCCAGCTACGAGGCCGGTGCGCCGCAGGTGCTGGCCACGCGCCTGGTGGCCGACCTGGAAACGCCGGTCTCGGCGCTGATGAAGCTGAAATCGCACGCGCGGCACATCTTCCTGCTGGAATCGGTGGAAGGCGGCGCGGTGCGCGGGCGCTATTCGCTCATCGGCCTGGATCCGGACGTGGTGTTCAAGGTGGAAGGCGGGCGCGCCTACATCAACCGCGCCGCGCTGGCCGACGTGAACGGCCCGTTCGAGGAGATGCCGCAGCCACCGCTGGATGCCCTGCGCGCGCTGGTGGCGGAAAGCCGCATCGACCTGCCGCACTACCTGCCGCCCATGAGCGCGGGCATCTTCGGCTACATGGGCTATGACATGGTGCGCTTCATGGAGCGCCTGGGCGAGCCGAACCCCGACCCGCTGGGTTTGCCCGATGCGCTGCTGATACGCCCGACGGTGATGGTGATCTTCGATGCGGTGCTCGACGAGATGACCATCGTAACCCCGGTGCGCCCGCAACCGGACATCGATGCACAGACCGCCCACAGCCGCGCCGTGGCGCGACTGAAGGACGTTGTGGCGCGGCTGGCCGGGCCGATCGATGCCGCCCTGCTGGCCGGGCCTGCACACGAGATCACGCTGGCTGAACCCGTATCCAACACGCCGCCACGGTATTACATGGAAATGGTGGAGCGGGCGAAGGAATACATCCGCGCCGGTGATATCTTTCAGGTGGTGCTCTCGCAGCGCTTCGAGGTGGATTTTCCGCTGCCGCCGCTGGCGCTCTACCGGGCGCTCAGGCGCACCAATCCCTCGCCTTATCTGTATTATCTCGATTTCGGCGATTTTGCCGTGGCTGGTTCCAGCCCGGAGATTCTCGTGCGCGCGCGCAGCGGCAAGGTAACCATCCGCCCCATTGCCGGCACCCGCCGGCGCGGACGCACGCCGGAAGAGGACAAGGCGCTGGAAGAGGAGCTGCTGTCCGACCCGAAGGAGCTGGCCGAACACCTGATGCTGCTGGATCTGGGGCGCAACGACGTGGGCCGGGTGGCCAGGATCGGTTCGGTGGAGGTAACGGAGCGGTTCTTCATCGAGCGCTACAGCCAGGTGATGCACATTGTCTCCAACGTCGAAGGCGATCTGGACGAGCGGCGCTTCGACGCCATCGATGCACTGATGGCGGGCTTTCCCGCCGGTACCGTCTCCGGCGCGCCGAAGGTGCGGGCGATGCAGATCATCGACGAGCTGGAACTGGAGAAACGCGGCATCTATGCCGGTTGCGTGGGCTATTTCTCGGCCAATGGCGACATGGACAGTTGCATCGTGCTGCGCACGGCCATCATGAAGGATGGGCGCATGTTCGTGCAGGCGGGCGCGGGCATCGTTGCCGATTCCGTGCCGCGGCTGGAACAGAAGGAATGCGAGAACAAGGCACGCGCGCTGTTTCGCGCCGCGCGCGAGGCGGTGCGCTTCGCTGGTGGCGGCAACGGCGGCAATGCCTGAACCCGCAAGGCCTGCACAGGCCCTCTCCCCCACCTGGCCACTCATGCATGATTTTAGGATGATCGGGTGGAGGGATAGGGCCGGTGCTGCATCAGACAAGGAATCCTGTGGCCGGACGGGGGAGAGGACCAGCGCCGCAACCAACAGGCAATCCGGGGACAAGCGATGATCCTGCTGCTGGACAACTACGACAGCTTCACCTTCAACCTGCTGCACTACATCGGCGAGGTGGGGCTGCAAATGGGGTGGGAGCCGCGCATCGAGGTGCGGCGCAACGATGCCATCACGGTTGACGAGGCGCTGGCCATGGCCCCGCGCGCCATTGTCATCTCGCCGGGGCCGTGCACGCCCAGCGAGGCGGGCATATCCGTCGATCTGGTGAAGGCCGCGGCGGAACACGGCATTCCCCTGCTGGGGGTGTGCCTGGGGCATCAGAGCATCGGCCAGGCATACGGCGCCGACATTATCCGCGCGCCGGAGCTGATGCACGGCAAGACAGACAGCATCCATCACATTGGCGAGGGCATTTTCCGCGGCCTGCCACAGCCCTTCACGGCCACGCGCTATCACTCGCTGATTATCGACGAGGATACGCTGCCCACCGAAATGCAGGTAACCGCGCGCACGGAAAATGGTCTGATAATGGGTGTGCAGCACCGCGAAAAGCCCATTCACGGCGTGCAGTTCCACCCCGAGAGCATCGCCACGGAATGCGGCCATCAACTGCTGAAGAACTTCCTGATTTCCGCCGGTTTGCCGGGGCCTGGTCTCAAAGCTTGAGCGGCGGCCCGGGGGCTGCCCCCGATATCTGGAGCACTGCCCATGCGTCTGATCCTGTTTGACTGCGACGGCACATTGGTGGACAGCCACCACAACATTGCCGAGGCCATGCGCCGCGCCTTCGCCGAGGTGGGGCAGCCCTACCCCGGCGATGATGCCACGCGCGGCATCATCGGCCTGTCGCTGCACGCGGCCATGCAGGCACTCGCGCCCGATGCGCCGCCATCACTGCTGGCGCGGCTGGAACAGGCCTACAAGGATCACTTCTTCCGCCTGCGCCACGAGCCTGATTTTCACGAACCGCTGTTTCCCGGCGCGCGGGCCGCGCTGGAAGAACTGGCCGGGCGCGAGGATGTGCTGCTGGGCATTGCCACCGGCAAGTCGCGGCGCGGGCTGGAGGTGCTGCTGGAGCGCGAGAACCTGCGCGATTTCTTCATCACCATCCAGACCGCCGATGATGCTCCATCCAAGCCGCACCCGGGCATGGTATTGCAGGCCATGGAGGAAACCGGCGCCGACCCGGTGCGCACAGTGCTGATTGGCGATACGCGCTACGACATCCAGATGGCCCGCGCCGCGCAAGCCCGCGCGCTGGGCGTGAGCTGGGGCTATCACCCGTCCGAAGAGCTGCGCCGCGCCGGGGCGCATGCGCTGGCGGAGCGTTTCGACGAGGTGCCGCAACGGGCGCTGGGGCTGACGGTAGAGGAGATCCGCGCATGAGCCGCGATCATGAACAGCAATGCCACCTCTCCGCCGAGCGACTGGAAGAGCTGGTGCGCGAGCGCTACCAGCGCCCCCTGCCCCGGCGTTTCTACAAGGACGTGGCGGTGGAGGAAGTTGCGGGCGGTTATCGCATCCTGCTGGACGAGCGCCCGTTGCGCACGCCGCTGAAGCGAACCTTCATGGTGCCCGTGCGGGCGCTGGCGGAGGCAATCGCGGCGGAATGGCGGGCGCAGAAGAAATACATCAACCCCGCCGAAATGCCGCTGACGGGGCTGGCCAATGCCGCCATCGACAAGGCCGATGCGGCAGCGCCGGACAGCGAACGCCCTGCCCTGCTGGGGCATCTGCGCGAGCTGGCCGCGCACGACCTGCTGTGCTACCGCGCCGATGCTGCCACGCAAGGCCCGCTGGCCGGGCAACAGAGTGAACAGTGGGATGCCCTGCTGGACTGGGCAGCCACGACCTTCGCGGCACGGCTGCACGTGGCGCAGGGCATCATGCCCGTCGAACAACCCGCGCAGGCGCTGGATGCGCTGCTGAAGCCCTGTGCACAAGCTGCGCCGTTTCCCTTCATTGCCGTGTTTTCCATGGCCACGTTGACGCGCTCGCTGGTGTTGGCGCTGGCGGTGTGGCATGGCCGCCTGACGGCCCGGCAGGCATGGGAAACATCCACCCTGGAAGAGCGCTGGAACATGCGCATGTGGGGCGAGGACGCGCAGGCCGCCGCGCAACTGGCTGCGCGCGAGCGCGACTTCCTGGCCGCGGCCCAGTTTCTGGCGATGGTGTCAGAGGCATGACCAGACTCATCAGCGAGGCGCGAGGAAAGGCTTGCGCTACCGCCACGCGCCCCCTATCTGTGCGCCCATGAGCGACAGTGAGGACAAGGTGCTGCACATCATCGGCGGAGGGCTGGCAGGCTCCGAGGCAGCCTGGCAGGCGGCCAATGCCGGGGTGCGCGTGATCCTGCACGAGATGCGCCCGCGGCAGATGACCGATGCGCACAAGACCGACCACCTGGCAGAGCTGGTGTGCTCCAATTCCTTCCGCTCCGATGATGCCGAGAACAACGCCGTGGGCCTGCTGCACGCGGAGATGCGCCGCGCCAACTCGCTGATCATGGCGGCGGCGGATGCCCACAAGGTGCCCGCCGGCTCCGCCCTGGCGGTGGATCGCGAGGGCTTCTCCGCGGCGGTTACCCGCAGGCTGGAAGAGCACCCCAACATCACCATCGTGCGCGAGGAGATCGACGGCTGGCCGCCAGAGGACTGGGCGCAGGTGATCATCGCCACCGGCCCGCTGACCTCCGGGGCGCTGGCCGCGGCCATCGGCGCGCGCACCGGCGAGGATTCGCTGGCCTTCTTCGACGCCATTGCGCCGATCGTGCACTTCGACAGCATCGACATGAACGTGTGCTGGTTTCAGTCGCGTTACGACAAGGGCGGGGCGGAC
>JAJRRZ010000256.1 GCA_024279045.1 Alphaproteobacteria bacterium | reverse complement strand
GGGCTGAATGCGTGCCCACTGCCCATCGGAAAGCCAAAACAATTCAGACATTTGCCATCCCCCTGTCAGACGAATCGACAGACAGAGGGAATCACAATCAAATCCTTCCCACCAGATTTTTATTGAGACCAGACCCTAGGGCCTGTCTCAATAAATGAGTGATTTTCATAGGCACTTTGGCAAAATAGCAGCGGTTTTTCGTTCGCAGGCAATAGTGGAGCTATTGGCAAGAACGAAAAGCCGTCTGACATGAAGCAAAAATGCACATAGGAAATGCCCGGGCTTTGAGACCAGCCCCAGGCATGGCCGTGCAGGCAATCAGCAGCATGCCTGCACGTTTCAGAGATGTTGCAGCAGGCTCTCCGCGGAGGATACGGTCATCTGCGAGGGGTCCGGCTCGACGAAGATCTCCTCCACCACGCCGTCGTTGACGATCATGGCAAAGCGCTGCGAGCGCGTCCCCAGGCCGATGCCGGAGCCGTCCAGTTCCAGCCCCAGCGCCTTGGTGAACTCCGCATTGCCGTCGGAAAGAAAGGTGAGCACGCCTTCGGCATTGGTGGCGGCAGCCTGTGCGGCCAGCACGAACGGATCGTTCACCGCCATGCACACCACCTCGTCGATGCCCTTCGCCTTCAACACCTCGGCGTTGTTGACATAGGAGGGAATATGCTGCGCCTGACAGGTCGGAGTGAATGCGCCGGGGATGGCAAACAGCGCCACCTTCCTGCCGGCAAGGAATTCGGACGTCCTCACCGGTTGCGGGCCATCTTCGCCCATGATGAACACGGTAGCGTCTGGAATACGATCCCCCTTGGCGATGCTCATGGCATGTTTCTCCCTGTCTGATTGATTTGTCTGGCGGATCTGAAATGCCGAATGTCATGTGCCAGCCTAGGCTCAGGACTCATAAAGAGGCATGTCAGATGTGTCATTTGCGCAAAATATCAGCGTTCTTTTGTCCGCCGGGAATACCCGTAGGTATTTCCAAGGGCAAAAGGGCGCTGATATGCAGCGCAAATGGCGCAGATGCCGTGCAAATTTATGGGTCCTGAGCCTAGGGAAGCTTCACCAGCCGCTCAACTGCTTTCTCGCCTTTCAGGACGATGGTCAGGCGCAGGGGTTTGCCGCTGAAGTCCTTTTCTTCCGCCATGCCGCGCACGGGAATGCGCGCCAGCAGCGCGCCCCTGCCGCCAGGCTTCAGATCCGGCTTGCCGAACACGGCCAGCTCCACGCCTTCCACAAAAACATCCTGCACAGCTGGCGCCGCTTCGCCCTGCAGCGCAATCTCCAGCACCAATCCGTCATCAGCCTTCATCAGCCGTGCCCGCGCAATTTGCAAACGGCCCTCGCCGTGCTGGGGTGTTTTCGCCAGCCATTCGCTCAGCACTGCGCGTTGGACTTCATCAGGCGAGGCATCGGCAGGCAGCGTGATTTCCTCTTGCGCCCGCATGGGCACGCACATCTGCCCGCAGATGCCATAATCCAGCTTCAGCCGCAGGGTCATGGGCTTGCCCGGATCATCCGGGCGCGCCAACACGGGAAACACCACGCGGTATTGAAAACCGATGGTCTCGCCGGTGATGGGGTCGGAAAAGCGTTTCGGTGTGGGCCACAGCAGGCGTGCTTCGGCAACGTTGACCGAGCCGGAGAAGTCGAAGCGCGGCGGCAGGCCGCCCTCGCCGGGCACGCGCCAGTAGGTCTTCCAGCCTTCGGCCAGTTCCAGCATGATGCCCGCCAGCCGCATTCTCTGCCCGTCCTGCTCCAGCCAGCCGCCATCCAGCATCCGCACGCGCACGGCCTGGTTGGGATCCTGCACCTGTTGCGCCATCAGCGGCGCAATGCCCGGCAAGGCCGCAAGACAGGCCAACAGCAGCTTCAGGCCAAGCAGGAAAACGGACGGAGCGGATGATGAAGCGGATATGGTCGCGAGGTGCATCCCGTATGGCTCTCCGATTCGAAGCGGCAATTTCCTGATGCAGATATAGCGCGCCGGTGGCTGTCCTGTCCTGTATTGTGCTTCACGATTGCGCCATCGGTGTCATCGGCGCCGAATGCGTGCGAGAATGAAGACAGGAAAAAACGTGCCGGGGCATGACATCGGCCATGTTCGTTCCCATAATGAAGGCAGGTCCAGAATTGAAGGCAGGCTCACTTGCACTCCGGGACACCCTTGCATGAGCAGTGATTATCTCGACGGCCAGTTTCTCATCGCCATGCCAGGCATGGGTGATCCGCGCTTCGAGCGCGCGGTGATCTACATGTGCGCGCACACCGGGGAAGGAGCCATGGGCCTGGTGATCAATCGCCCGATGCAGGACATGCTGCTGGGTGATCTGCTGCACCGGCTGGGTCTGCTGCCGCCGGAGGAGACGAACGCCATCCACATGCCGCGTCCGCTCTACAACCAGCCGGTATTCTACGGTGGGCCGGTGGAGCCGGGGCGCGGTTTCGTGCTGCACACCACGGACTATCTGCTCAGCGACGGCACCTTGCGGGTGGACAGCTTCATCGGCCTGACGGCATCGCTGGACATATTGCACGACGTGGTGCAGGGGCGCGGGCCACAAAAGCTGATGCTGGCGCTGGGCTATGCCGGCTGGGCGCCGGGGCAACTGGAAAGCGAGTTGATGGAAAATGCCTGGCTCACCGCGCCGGGCGATGAGGACATCATTTTCCACCTGCCGCCAGAGGAGCGTTATGCCGCCGCGCTGAAGAGCATCGGCATCGACCCTGCCAATCTCTCCGCCGCGTCGGGCCATGCCTGAGCCGCAATCCTACGCGGCAAAAAAAGCAGCTGCCCAATCTCACTCCCAGAAAGTGCCTCGCCTTCAAGACGCCCTTCCAGGCCATTTTGAGCCAACTCGGAACCCACGCCAATATCTCGTTCAACAACCGTGTTGCACTTTGATCTTGAATGTACCGGGTGCTGCAGCACCAGCCATGAACAAGATTGTTCATGGTGCGTAGTCTTAATCCCTTTTTCGTCGCCCGTGAACTATCCCCACCCCCTTGAGAGGCTGTGATTTTCCATATCCTCCAAGTATTGTTTTTTGCAAGGAAAGGCCTGCTTTGGGGCTGTTTCCTTGCAATTTGACGTTGGCGGTTTGCTGTGATTCCGTCTTC
>JAJRRZ010000255.1 GCA_024279045.1 Alphaproteobacteria bacterium | reverse complement strand
CTTGAAGGGGCTGATGCCAAACAGGCTCAGCTCCGGCCCCAGCTTGCCGTAGTGCGCCTCCAGCTTCCACAGGGCGTCGCGCATGGTGCTGGTGTCCAGCGCCCCACGCGAAAGACTCATGCGGCGCGCGCCACTATGCTGCTGCAGTTTTCGCTCTTCCTCCGCTTGCTCGACTAGCCAGCGACCGCGGCCTGTGGAGGCGTCGCGCCCGTAGCCGCGCTCGCCCAGATGCGCAAACACTTGTCTTACCTCGTCAAGCGCATCAGATGTTTCCACATAGACATCGACTAGTGCTGCATTCTCATCATCGGCATGGCGCCAGTCTTCATCGACAAAGAACAATCCGCCTTCCTCCAGCGTGCCCTGCCCGGAGCGATGCACCACGTTGTGCGCCAGGCGGCGGGGCAGGGCTCGAGGTTGGTGCAAATCATCCAGCGGAATGTCGAATTCATTCCAGCTGTCGCGGTGAGTCAGCCAGGTCTGACGACTGACGAATGTCCGCTTGCGTCGCGTCTTTACTTCATCAAGCGCCTTGCCTTGTGGCAACGGGCGCGGATGCACCAGTGGCTTGGGCAGGCAGTCGTGCGGAAAACCATCGGAGAGCCGCCAGCACGCCTGTTCATCTTCCAACCATGCAGCAAGGTGTTGCTCGCCATGCAGCTCACGAATGGCCCAGCAAGCCATGCCGAACAGGGTAGGAGAGACCAGCGGCGTGCCCAGTGGCGATGTCAGACGCAATGTTAGGCGGTAGAGCGCCATGGCGCTTATCCTCCCATTGCCTGTTGCACCGCTTTCAGCAGAGGCGCTGGTGGCTGCTCTCGGCTGAATGCATGGCCCTTGCGCACATTGTCCAGCTGCTGCTCGCCACCCGGGCCGACGATCCGCAGGTTTTCAAACGCCATTTGCCCGTAACCGCGCGAGCCGGAACCGCCCAGTGCATCCTCTTCCAACAGGTCAATGCCCTGAATGAGCCAGGCGAGACATTCCATGTCGCGCTTGCCACCATCACCATCGATTTCATAGAGGCGGAAGACGGCCTCGAAATTGAATGCCGCACCGGGCGGCACGCGTTCCGTCTGGCGCGCTCCCACTTTGTCCAATGCCTTGCCAGCGATGCGATCGATAGTTACTTCCGTCTTGTCTTCCGTCAGCAGACGTCCGGCATCCAGCGTGTTCCTTTTCCAGGCTTCATCCACCATGGCATCACGCACCAGCAGGCGCGTGGGGCCGCCGGCCCACTTTTCGCGCTTGGCCGAGGTGCCGAAAATGCGCAGGATGGGGTCATCCCTGTTGAAGTCCTGTTTCTCGTCTGCACCCCACGGCTTGCCATCCGTGCGCAGTTTGCCGAAAGCCCATTCCAGCAGAAAGCGCAGCTTGCCTTTGATGGAAGAGCCGGGAATGTAAGGGTCGCCCTCCGGTGTCTTGACCACCGGATGGTCGATACCGCCGATCTCCACGGCGTCCTTGCCGGCACCGATGTGCAGTCCGGTACGGGTGCGGATGTGGCCACTAAGCTTTACCTGTCCCTTGAAATTGATGGTGTTCATCGCCTTGCTCCAAGCTTGGGGAATATATCTGGTTATCTTTTCCTGCCTTCTTCCACCCGGTGCCAGGCCACGATGGCCTCGAAGTGCCGGGCGAAGAGGCGGAAATCATCGGCACTGCTGACCAGCTTGGCATGATGCGCCGCGAAATCCGCCAGAGGTTTTAGGGCTTTCATGCGCGCCGCCGCATAGGCCGTGGCCGCCTTGAAGAAGGCCATAGCCGCCTTCACGTCCGCATCGCTCACCTCGTTGCCCATCTGGTCGAAGCGGTTACGATCATTGATAATCTGCCCGAAGAAGCGGCGCACCTGTGTCTTCGTGATCTTTTTTTCTGCCCACAGCCGCGCTTCCGCATGGGCTTCTTCATCGAACAGCTCCGGGCGCACCTTTCCATCTTGTCGATATGCGTCCGGACGCTTATGCTGCTGCGGGCGTGGCATTGCCTTTTGCCCGCCATACCTCTGCCTGTTCATGCCATCACCCTCCTCATCTGTTGCGATACAGCGCACAGCTCACTGCCAGCCGCACGCCTTGCTGCTCTGTCTGTTTCTGCCAGTGGAAGTTTGCATCCAGCCCAAAGAGGTCGAGCACGGCCTGCCGTATTTCCTCGTTGTTCCTTGTGGCTTCCTGCCGTGCCAGCAGGTAACCGAGCCGTGCCTTCCAAGCATAATCGGCCTGTCTGGCCCGCTTGTTGCGAATGCGCATGCGGGCATCATCAAACGTCAGCAGGCGGTAGAGAAAGCTGGTGGGGAGATCGCCTGCACGCAGCCAGCCGTCCAACTTTGTGGCAAAGCCCAGGGCGCGTGCATACTCTTCCCAGGTCAGAGGGGTTTGTTCGATGGCACAGATACGGTTGCGCCCTGCTTCCTTGGCGCGTTCCAGTCGTTCTTCCGCCTCACCAGCGGCGATAGAAATGGGCGTGCGGGCATCGAACAGGGCAATGCCCAACGAGAAGGTCAGCGAGGGATTGCTGGCGGCAAATTTCCGGAAATCCTGCTGCAAGGTGGTGGCAAACTGCATCCCTTGCCACCAGGGCAACACCAGCATGAAATCATCGCCACCAGCATAAACGGTGTAGCTGTCTGCTGCCTTGTGCTCCAGCAGCCACGGCAGGCGGGTGGTGAAATAGCTGTCAATCATGCGCGACAAGGCACTGGTGCGCGCTACCGACCAGCGCTCTCCCAGCCCTTCCGCAAAGATTCGGCCCAGCCTGTCCACATCACCCTTCAGCAGCGCCAGCATGGGCCGCCCCCGGTCATCCTCCCGCGAATCCTCGGCCAGCGCGGCGAAGGTCTTGATATTGCCCTCTCTCAGCAGCTCCTCATCTTCATTGGCAGCAAGGGTGCGGCGATATTTTTCCATATCGCCTTCCTGAAATCGTGCCACCCACGGCTTGCCCGGCTTCAGGGGGTAGGGGCCATGTGCCTGCACATCGTGCCGCCAGCCATGCCCCCGGTCATGCTCGGCAGCACCCTCACCGATGGGCAGCAGTACCCGTATGCCCAATACTTGGTCGGGTTTGTTCCGCTCGCTGTATTGAAATACTACTGCCCGCAATTTGGGATACCGCCTGCCATGTTCCTCTTCTGCCATGCAGGCCTTGCACTTACCACCTGCCTGCTGCGCCGGGCGCACCCCGCAGGCGGCACATTCCCCGTGCGGGTAGGCCACTTCCATGATGGTGCTCACGGCTGGCTCCTGCAGTTGGCGCAGTTTGGCTGTCTCGATGGCCACGGCAAGATTGTCGCGCACCTGCCGCGGTCCGACATAATCTGGATTGTCGCTTTGCGTGATGAGATTGCCTACGGCAAACGGCGCTGACAGTGCCAGCCCAATGCCGAGATCGCCCATGTATTGCTCCGCGCACCACTGGTCGAATTCTGTGCGCAGTTCGTCGCTACGGCGCTGCATTTCCGCTTCCGGCAGCGCCGGCAACAGCACCAGAAAACGCCCGCCCGCCACCTGCAGGGCAGCGCTGCGCGGCATGCCGAAGGCTTGCAGCACCCGCCGCACTGCAGCCTCTGCAATGAGCTGAAAGCGCAGGGAGCGCCCGCGTAAAATACGGTTCAGACCGGAGATCTGTTCATTCTTCAGACGGAACAGGGTGGATTGCAGCCCCGACAGATCGCCCACGAAAAAGCGAAATTTGGGAATGGTCCGATCCCGCAATGCCTTTTCATCATCCAGCGTGCCGGTGGCTTCATGGTAGCGGAACATGGCCGCCGCGAAGGCGGCAACCGCCTGTGCATGATCATGCAGCGACACATCAGGCTCATCCACCGTGGAAGACGGCACCGCCCACAGAAAGCGTTCGGAGAGGGAAAGAACAGCTTCCTCGATCACGGAAGGATCGGCGCCATCCACCCGTGCGATCATGTCTTTCCAGGCATCCTCGAAGGCAATGGCCAGGTCGGCATAGGCCTGCTCCACCCTGTCGCCGTCCTGCATGGTCATGGGAGTCAGATGTTCTGCGTTCAACTCCGTGGGCAGCAGCCAGGCCTGCAGCTTTTCCCGTTCATCAAGTCGCACATTGGCCTGAATGGCCTGCATCGGCATGCGGCGGAATGCCTGCCGCCCTTTCTCGTCGCTTTCCTGTTCCACATCGCGTTTCTTGCGCTCGTAGCCGGCGGCGAGGCGATCGGCCTCGGCAATGAGCCAG
Organism: Alphaproteobacteria bacterium; assembly: GCA_024279045.1. Taxonomy (GTDB): domain Bacteria; phylum Pseudomonadota; class Alphaproteobacteria; order Rhizobiales; family Aestuariivirgaceae; genus Thermopetrobacter. The sequence continues at coordinate 2,259 of JAJRRZ010000255.1, read as the reverse complement.
GTGGCAAGGTTGTGGGTATCACCCTGATATTCCTGCAGCGGCTTGTGATGATAAACGGCCAGATCCCGCACCCAGCGCTGATCGATGTTGCGCGGCCAGCCGATTTTCGAACTGACACGGTCGAAGAAATAATCCGTCCACAAGGCATGCCAGTGGCTGCGCTGCCCCTGATAGCTGGGCAAGACATCTTCCACCCGCCTCATCAACTCGTCAGGCAGCTTGTCACCCATGCGCCCGCGTTGATAGAGCTTACCGATATCGTGCAGCAGTGCGCCCAGCACCACTTCCCACATGCTGGGCCAATCACCTGCCTTGCCTTGTGCAGAGGGGTTGCCTGCGTTCATGATTCCGTTGCTCGATTGCTAATGGCGATTTCCCTGTTGTCCAATGCCAGCCGATAATATGCATGCGCCCAGTTGCCGGTTCTTTGCACCAGATATGCTCCACGCGGGCGCACACCGGCATCTGCCACAAGCTTGTTGATGCGCGCCTTTTTCTCTTCCATCCATTCGGGATCAAGAATCTCCGGCAGCTTTTGGCGCTGCCTGTGCACCGCCTGGGGTTGGGCAAAATGCGTATAATAATCCAGGTAGTTATCTCGCCGGGAACCGGAGCGCGGCAGCCCCTGTGCATTTTCCAGCTGCGCCGCCGTCAACCATGCCAGCCATGCAGCCAGCGCAGGCGGCAGCCGAAGTGGCGCACCTTCCCAGGTGAGCCGCCCCGCCGACAGGTCAATCAACAGGCGTGGCGCCCCCAGGGCGCGTGTGATTTCCGCAAAGAATTCCTGAAAATTATGCTGCATTGCATCGGCATCGACCTGCAACCGAGGGAACGGAATGTCGATTCTGTTTATCTTGATCTTTGAGGCATCGATGGCACGTTCCCCGATTGCTAGCATCTGGCTGTTTCTGGTGGGGAAGAAGATGGCGGAAGAAGCAGCCTCCGCCGGCTCCAGCAACACATGGCTCATGGTATCTTGTGGTCGCCCGTGCATGCTCATGAGCATGGCCAGCAGGGCAGATGCCACCTTGCGCCCGCCAGCAATGGAAAGATGAATGCGGTTGCCGGCTTCCGTAACGAGCTTGCTCAGTACCTCGTGCGCTTTCTGCGCAAAGGCGTAGGCGGCCCGTTCATCGGCCAGATCACCACTGTCGGATTCGACCACATGCAGCAGCGCACTGGCCGCCAGCTGGTCGGTGCCCTTCACTTCCCACTCCCGCCCCCAGCGCACGATGGCGCCCCGTGCCTCGTCCAGCAGCAGGTCGCGGCATAGCCGTGCTCCCTTGCGCGATGTGATGATTTCCAGCCTGTCCGGCACCTCCACATTATCCATGAGCAGGGCATGCAGCGTTTCCGTAACCACTTGCGGCGAGAGTCCGACAGAAACGAGCAGTATCAATTGCTCTTTACACTTGCGCCCTGCCTTGCCGCTTCTCAGCCGCATTGTTCAATCCGCCCCAGCCCCATGCTTGTGCCCTTGCCCAGATGCACAACAGGCACCAGCGATGCCAGCTGCGCCAGTGCTGGCGCATGGGAAAAGTCCAGCTCCACCTCGCCTGTCAGCCCACTGATGGCGTGCAACTTTCCCTGCCTGCTGGAATAGCGCTGCAGTCTGTTCCAGCGGATATCAGCCTGCAACAGGCGCACATGCTCCGCCTGCTCGCGCAGTGCGGAAAAATCCAGATCAGGCCTTTCATCGGCAAAAAAACCGAGCATCAGCCCGATGCGACGCAACATGGCGCGTGCCAACACGTCGCCGCTTAGCGTCTGCACATTCACCAGCTTGCCGTTGGCCTTCACCCGTAGCGGCGTTTTCAATCGCCAACGCACTCGGCTGCCTACCGGCTGCAGCACGGCCTTGTGCAAGACGGGCTCCGGCCACACGGTGTTCTGCTCTTTCTTCACCCAGCCATTACCCACATCAAATGCTGCGTGACGAAAAGGAATTCGCTGCTTGCTCAACCCCTCCTGCGCCATATTGTCCACGGCGCTCATCACGAATGGCGCGGCCTTCACGGCTTCTCCAAACAATCGGATGGCAAACCGCAGCTCGCATGAATGCGCCGCGCCGGCACGCTCGCCGCCATCCTCATGCCTGAAGTCGGTAATGAGGCAGAAAGGGTGTGGCGCGCGCTGGTATTTGCGCATCAGTTGCCGGGCAGGGTCAGGCCGGGTTTCGAAAATCTGCACATAAAGACAGCCCTGTTGCAGTGGGCATTCCGAGCAGGCCATTCGCCGCATCACGCACACCAGACGCTT
>JAJRRZ010000254.1 GCA_024279045.1 Alphaproteobacteria bacterium | reverse complement strand
GCTGCGCCGCCTGTCGCAGGTGGCCGGGGAGATGGGGCTGCGTGCGCCGGTGAGCCTGCGCATCAATCCGGACGTGGATGCGAAAACCCACGAGAAGATTTACACCGGCAAGGCGGTGGACAAGTTCGGTATTCCCTGGCTGGCCGCGCGCGAGGCCTATGCCGAGGCCGCCCGCCTGCCGGGCATCGAGGTGAAGGGCGTGGCCATGCATATCGGCAGCCAGATCACCGATCTGGAGCCGTTCGAGCAGGCCTTTGCCTTGCTGGCGGAGCTGATCGGGCTGCTGCGCGCGGATGGCCACGATATTGTCCATGCCGACCTCGGTGGCGGGCTGGGGGTGCCCTATCATGGCGATACCGACATTCCCCCGCATCCGGACGACTATGCGGCAATGGTTCGGCGGCTGCTGGGGCATCTGGGCGTGAAGCTGATCATGGAGCCGGGGCGCATGATCGCTGGCAACGCCGGGGTGTTGCTGGGGCGGGTCATCTTCGTGAAGGAAACGGAAAGCAAGACCTTCGTCATCACCGACGTGGGCATGAACGATCTTATCCGCCCGACGCTGTATGAGGCCTTTCATCACATCCTGCCGCTACACGAAGCGGCGGCGGATGCCCCGCGCCAGGTGGTGGATGTGGTGGGGCCGGTGTGCGAAACCGGCGATTACATCGCCCGCGACCGGGAGCTGCCGGTGATGCGGCGCGGGGATCTGTTCGCGGTGATGACCGCCGGAGCCTATGGTGCGGTGCAGTCATGCACCTACAACACGCGCGCTCTGGTGCCGGAAGTACTGGTGGACGGTGATCGCTTCGCCATCATCCGCCCGCGGTTGACCCCCGCCGACCTCATCGCCCTGGATGCCCTGCCCCCCTGGCTGAGCGGCTGAGTGAAGCACAGGGTGTCGGTTCAGACCACAAAGCCACGAAGGTGCCAGAGATTTTTTGCCCGGGGCGTTTCATTGCCCCGGGCCATGCATGCCATGCAGAGGTTTCAGGCGGTCGCAGCGGCCTTGTCGATGGAAGTCAGGATCAGCTGCTGCGCTTCCTCGCGCCCGCCCCAGCCCAGCGTTTCCACCCATTTGCCGGCTTCCAGATCCTTGTAGTGGGTGAAGAAGTGTTCGATCTGCTTCAGCTGTATTTCCGGCAGATCGGCAACATCGTGGATGTTTTCGTAGTGGCGCGTGATGTGCGAGGCCGGCACGGCAACGATCTTTTCGTCCATGCCCTTCTCGTCGCGCATTTTCAGCACGCCTACCGGGCGCACGGCAATGATGCAGCCCGGCAGCAGCGGGCGGGAGGAGATCAGCACCACGTCGATGGGGTCGCCATCGTCGCACAGGGTGTGCGGAATGAAGCCGTAATTGCCGGGATAGCGCATTGGTGTGTAGAGGTAGCGGTCAACCACGACAGTGCCGGCGTCCTTGTCCATCTCGTATTTGATCGGTTCGCCGCCGATGGGCACCTCGATGACCACGTTGACTTCTTCCGGTGGATTGGCGCCAACGGAAATTGCTTCCAGCCGCATGACTTCGTTCCCCTTGCACATATGCAAAGGCGCGTGCGCCGACATGCGCCGCGCCCTTGTGATGTAGATCTTCCTTGCGCGACGTTACTTCTTGTCGCCGCCCATGAGGAATCCGTACTTCTCCTTGAATTTCGATACGCGCCCGCGATCGAGCACCTGCTGCGGGCCGCCCGTCCAGGCGGAATGCGATTTCGGGTCAATTTCCAGCGTCAGCACGTCGCCCTCCTGCCCCCAGGTGGAGCGGGTGATGTATTCCGTGCCGTCGGTCATCACCACCTTGATGAAGTGGTAATCCGGGTGGATGTCATTTTTCATCGTCGGCCTCTCGCATGCGGTGATTCGCCAAATGCAAAAGCCGGCACGCCGCGCCGCCACCTGCGGGCAGGCAGCGCACACATGCCGACAACGTCATTGTGATGCCCGTTTACAACAGCGGCATGTTACATTGCAAGGGTGCTGGGTGGGAGATGTTGCATGGCCTGTATCGCAATGCCACAATCCTGCCTGCGATTTGGCGCATTAAGGCTTCGCTTACCAAAACCTGCGAGGCTACCACGGGGGAGCAATCTTGCAAGGTTGCCGCAAATGTCCGGTGCAGGCGCCGCCGCCAGCCGGACAGTGCCGCTGCCAGTCCCCCCGCCAGGAAGACATGAAGCCCTGAAGCCGCCTTGGCCGCGCCAGGGCCACGGATGTGAGGGAAGTTGCATGAAATTCGGCAAGCTTGCTGTTTCCATCGGCCTGACCATGGTCTTGCTGGCCGCTGGAGGTGTGGGGGGATCCCTCGTCGATTTGCATGAAGCTCAGGCGCAGGAGCGACGCTACAACTTCAAGAGTGGTAACTGGAAATCCCGCTCCGCTCGCCAGCCAGCGGCACCGCGCGTGCAGCGCCGTGATATTGATTTCTTCGGCCTTTTCAGGGGGGCGCCACGCCGTGACTGGGCACGCCAAGCGCCACCGGATCGGGCGCGGTTCGTGCCGCCACCAAGGCCGGGGGGCGCAGCGCCGCGCCAGATCACCCGTGTGCCGCAGCCAGCGGTGCAGCGCGTGGCGCCGGGGCTTATTGCGCCGGATACGCCGGTGGAGGAATATGTCGAGAAGCCGAAAATCTACGTTTATCCCGATCAGAAACTGCTGCCGCTGCGCAACCCGCGCCTGGCTGGCGCGCCTGCCGGGCAACAGGCAGCCGCCATCATGAACGTGTTGCGCTCCGGCGCGGCGCGCGTGGAGGTGGAGCCGGTGGCTCGCAAGGCCATCATCGCCTTCTACAAGGCGCGCAACTTCGCGCCGGTCTGGCTTTCCGGCGACGGTGTGTCGCAAAAGGCGCAAGCCGTGCTGGCATTGCTGGCCAATGCCCATCGGCATGGGCTGAATGCCAACCATTACCGCGTGCCGGTGGTGTGGGAGAGCAGCGGCGATGCCGCGGCCATTGCGGGCAATGTGCAGAACCTGGCGCGGCTGGATGT
>JAJRRZ010000253.1 GCA_024279045.1 Alphaproteobacteria bacterium | reverse complement strand
GAAGACGGAATCACAGCAAACCGCCAACGTCAAATTGCAAGGAAACAGCCCCAAAGCAGGCCTTTCCTTGCAAAAAACAATACTTGGAGGATATGGAAAATCACAGCCTCTCAAGGGGGTGGGGATAGTTCACGGGCGACGCAATAGTCCTCGGGGAGGTCGGCTTGTGGCGTCCAGGGGCGGATATCCAGTAGCGGCGTGCAGTTCAGGCAATCGATGGCGTCGATCTCGATGATGCCGGTGGGCTGGTCAATATGCAGCACCCGCACGGTGGACAGCGAGATGTTGTTGGGCCGCACTGGCGAGCGTAGCGCAAACACGCCATGCGCGCCGGGTGTGTGGCGTGGGCGCTGGATGATAATGTGCCGCGCCGCCTGATGCATCCAGTAAAGCACGATGATATTGTCGTCCTTGCCCAGCCCTTGCAGGCCGGGGCGGAATGGCTCGTCCACGTGCAGGAAGGCGTGCAGACCCTGCTGGCGCATGCGCTGGCGGGCCTCGGTGATATTGCGCGGGCAGTCGGCCCGGCTGGGCCAGGGAGATTCGATGTGGCCGATGAACATCAGCCGTGGGCCACTGGCCTTCTCGGCGGGGTCGAATGGCAGGGTGATTTCGCCCTCGCGCACCTGGTCGTCGCGACTGGAGGACATGAGCGCCTCTCCGGGTGTGATGGACGGACAGTGGCGCTGTCAGCGGTTCAGCGCCATGACCAGCGCGCCAACATCGCCCTGGCGTTTCTGGAGGAACTTGTAGAACAGGCCACGCTGCAGATAGGTAAGCGAAAAGCCCATGACCTTCACATCCACCACTCGCCAGCCGAAGCGTGTCTTGCGCAGCTTCCACACAGGTGTGTAGGAGCTGCCGTTGTCCAGCCACACGCGCGAGCGCACGAGCCAATCCTTGCCCTGCTGGCGCGGAGTCTGTTCGATGACGGCCTTCTTCACGCGATATTTTTTCGATTGCATGGCGAAGTAACGCGCCATGAACTGGTGCACGCCGCGCACATACAGGGTCTTCTGCTTCTTGCCAAGCTGGCCGCGATAGCGCCCGATGGAATACATGGCGATGCCATCGACATCGGCACGGCGGGCCAGCACGTCAGCGAAGGCCTTGCGCGTGCCCTTGCGCTGGGCGCGCAGCAGGTCGGTGGCAGTAGCCTGCATGTATTTCACTGCCGGGTGCAGCGGTGTGGCGGCCTTGGTGTTGCCGGCCTGGGCGGCGGGAGAGAAGGCCAGCGATGTGGCCAGCCAGAATGCAGTGCTGAACATGGCAGCCTTGAACACTACACGGCGGGTAAGCGCGAAAGGTGCAGGAGAAATCGTCATGCCCGTCAATCCCGAATGTTGCATGTGTGGCGAATCGCCGAGCCACACGGCGCAAAATGCCAGATTATTTCGGCAAAAGGATGATTGCCGCGTCAACCTTGCGTTTTCCTTAATGGAAGGTGTCTGGCGTGGCCGGGCTCAGGCGGCGTTCTCGCGCAGGTATTGCATCAGCGCGTTGAAATCGCCTTTTGACTGGTTGAGGATGGAGACGAACTTGTCGCGCATGCGCAAGCTCAGCCAGATACCCTTGATGTTCAGGTCGCCAACCCGGTATGGCCCACCACCGGTGTAGATACGCCAGCGGGCCCTTGATGTCTTGCCGCCGGGGAACACCAGCTCGGTATCAACCGTCGTCCACTTGCCGCGTTTGCTGGACTTGAGCGCGCGGATGGACTGCGCGGCCAGGTCCTTGCGATACCAGACAAACAGCCCGGCGATGTAATCCAGCACCAGGCGATAGTATTCCGGCATCATGTCCTTCGGCATGCGGCGGCGGTATTTGCCCAGAGCGAAGCGGGCAACCGCCTGGATATTCGCATTGTGGGTGAGCAGGGTAAGGAACTGCTTCTTCAGTTGCTCATCGCTGGCCCTGGAGCGGGCGAGGCGGATGACCTTCTCGCCCAGTTCAACGGCATATTGCGATGGCGTGGCGCGGGCATGGACAGCTGGAGGGGCAAGGGCTGCCAAAGGCAGCGCCGCCAGCAGCAGCCCCAACTGTCGGCGACTGAGGTCTGTCGTATGTGTTGCGCATCTGGTGGCGGGAGGTAAAGACATGAATCTGTACTCCATTGCATGTTTGCATGTTCTGGTGTTCAACCGCCCGTTCCACCACTCACTCCCGCTGCAATTTGCTCAAACGGGTGGGGTGTGGCAAGAGGGAATGAACAAATCCGGCAGGAATGGGGCGCGATGGCGGCCAGCATGGGCATGGAGGAAATGCTGACGGCGCTGAAGGCGGCGGCGGAAATCACGCGGCTGCGTCTGCTGTTCATTCTGTCGCATGGCGAATTCAATGTAACGGAGCTGACGCAGATCCTGGACCAGAGCCAGCCGCGCCTGTCGCGTCACCTGAAACTGCTGAGCGAGGCCGGGCTGCTGGAGCGTTACCGCGAGGGAAGCTGGGTGATCTTCCGCCTGCGCGAGGATGGTGCGGCGGGTGAGCTGGCGCGGCTGATTGCGGCACGGCTGGATGAGGCGGATGCGGATTTCGCTGCCGATCTGGCAAAGGCGCGGGACATCCTGGCGCGGCGGCGGGAGAAGGCGGAGGCCTATTTTGCCGCAGTGGCGCAGGAATGGGACCGCATCCGTTCGCTGCATGTGGCGGAAGACGAGGTAGAGGCCGCCATGCGGGCGCTGGCCGGGGGCGGGCCGTTCGGATTGCATCTGGACATCGGCACCGGCACGGGACGCATGCTGGAGCTGTTCGCGCCGCTGGCGCGGGAGAGCATTGGCATTGACAGCTCGCGCGCCATGCTCAACGTGGCGCGGGGGCGGCTGGCGGCGCCGGAATACGCCCATGTAAGGCTGCGCCTGGCGGAGGCGACGGCATTGCCGCTGGAAGACGGTGCGGCGGATTTCATCACCATTCACCAGGTGCTGCATTATCTGGACAGGCCGGCGCAGGCCCTGCGGGAGGCGTCGCGGGTGCTGAAACCCGGCGGGCGGCTGCTGGTGGTGGATTTCGCGCCGCACGAGCTGGAGTTCCTGCGCGAGGAATGTGCGCACATGCGGCTGGGCATTCCCGAGGCGGACATGGTGCGTTGGCTGGAGCGAGCGGGCCTTGCCTTGCATGAGCAGCGGCAATTGGCGCCACCCGCGGCATTGGGCGAAAGGGGACTGACGGTATCGCTGTGGCTGGCGGAGAAGCCCGCGGTCTGAGGCATGATGCGTGGCGGCCATGGCAGGATTGCACGGCGCGGCGGCGAAATCCCTTCACAAACCGGTTCGGGGGCACTATATATGCCGAGCACTCGCGTCGCCACTGGGGCGCGATCGGCGTTTTTTGCCGCGGGGTGGAGCAGTCTGGTAGCTCGTCAGGCTCATAACCTGAAGGTCGCAGGTTCAAATCCTGCCCCCGCAACCATCGCTAGCAGCACCCGCTCATCCTGTGGATGGGCGGGTGTTTTCTTGCCCGCCGCCAAGCTCAG
>JAJRRZ010000252.1 GCA_024279045.1 Alphaproteobacteria bacterium | reverse complement strand
TCGAGCAGCTGTTCGGGAAAATCAAACGGTTCAAGAGAATTGCCCTGCGCTGCGAGAAAACAGCTGCCAATTTCGCATCAATGCTTGCCCTCGTCTGCGCCTTCATCTGGATAAAATTCGTCCACAGAGCCTAGGCTCAGGCCTCATAAAGAGGCATGCCATCCCAAGCCATTTGAGCTGCATATCAGCGCTTTTTTCTCTGGAAATGCCTACAGGCATTTCCGGCGGTCAAAAGGACGCGGTTTTGCGTCGTGATGGCGCAAGGCCTTGCAATTTCCCTCGGTCAAGAATGCTGTCGTGCTGGCGCAGCGCCGCCACAAGCAGACACAACACCTTGCCGTTCCTGAAGAAAGGTATGTGTGGCCGACAGCGTCGATCACAAGACTCTTCTTCACGATCGACCGGTCAGGCAAGGGCCTGCACGCCCGCCGCCAGCCGCGCGCACCCTTCGCGAATTTGCGCATCCGAGGTGGCGAACGACAGCCGCAGGCAGCCCGCCGCGCCGAAGGCGCTGCCTGGCACCGTGGCCACGCCATGCTCCATCAGCAGCCACTCCGCCAGCGCCACGTCATCGCGCGGCAGCCCATCCTGCGCGTTGGCCAGCAGGCCGGAGAAATCCGGTAACATGTAGAAGGTGCCCGCCGGCGCATTCAGTCGCACCCCCGGCAAATCACCCAACAGCTCGAGCATCAGCGCGCGCCGCGCCGCGTAACGTTGCTGCATCTGCCGCACCGCCGCGCGCGCGCGCGCGTCGTGCAGTGCGGTGGGAATGGCCTGCTGTGCGAAGGCATTTACGCCAGCGGTAAAGCTGCCCTGTATTTTCGCCAGCGCGCGGGCGATTTCCGGTATCGCAGCGGCATAGCCCAGTCGCCAGCCGGTCATGGCGAACCCCTTGGAAAAGCCGTTTACCGTAATGGTGCGTTCCAGCATGCCGGGCAGGGCGCCAATGGAATGGTGCTCATGTTGTTCATGGACGATGTATTCGTAGATCTCGTCGGAGAGCACCATCAGCCGCGGGTGCGCGCGCACCAGCGCCGCCACCTTCTCCAGCAGAGCCATCGGCCATACCGCACCAGAAGGATTGCACGGCGAGTTGATCAGCAACAGTTTCGAGCGCGCCGTGATGGCGGAGACAATATCTTCCGCCCGTGGCAGAAAACCGTTCTCCGCGCTGCTCTGGACAAATACCGGCACACCCCCGGCCAGTTCGATGACTGGCAGATAGGCGCTCCAGAAAGGCGCAACCAGGATCACCTCGTCGCCCGGATCCAGCAACGCAAACATCGTGTTTGCCAGCGACTGTTTCGCGCCACCGGAAACGACGATGCCTTCCGCGCCATAGTTCAGACCGTTTTCTGCTTTCAGTTTCTCGGCGATGGCGGCGCGCACTTCTCCATGGCCGGGCAGGGGAGGGTAGTGTGTATACCCCGCCTCCAGCGCGGCACAGGCTGCCTGGCGGATCACCTCCGGCGTGTCGAAGTCTGGCTCGCCCAAGGTGAAGGAAACGATATCACGCCCCGCCGCGCGCTGCTCGCGGGCCAGCCGCGACATGCGCATGATCGGCGCTTCCTCCATGCCGCTGGCGCGCCGCGCCAGAACATGCGAGGTGTCGAAGATGGCTGTATCGGATTCGGACATGCGGCGATGCCTCTGCTTGCGCATCGGGCCTGTTGGAAAACCGGTAGATGCCAAGGTTTATGCCAGCGCCGGACATCTGGCAATGCCCGGCGAGCAGACGGGGGATGATCATGCGAAAAAGGATCTTGGCGACCACCGTGCTGGTGGCGCTGCTTGCCGCTTGTGCCCAGCAGCCGCCAATAACGGAAAAAGAAGTTGGCAAGCAGGCCTCAAGGGCCGTGAAGCCTGCCGCGTCTGGTGCCTGGCACAGCGAGCCGGTCATTTACAACGGGCGGCGTTATGCGGTGGCTTTTCGCCGTGCTGGTCCACATGAACGGCTGGTGCGCATCAGCGCGCCGGGGCGCAAACTGGGTGCCACGAAGGGAGATGGCCGCGTGGTGGCGCAGATCGCCACCTCCGCCGTGCATCATTTCTCTTGCCGCGACAGCCAGAAGGCCCGTGTGAAGCCTGGCAGCCTGCGTCCGCAAGGCGGCACGTGGAAGTTGGTCGTCATCTGCCGTTGAGGGCTTTTCCGCTAGGCTCAGGACTCATAAAGAGGCATGCCAGATGTGGCATTTAGGCGAAATATCAGCGCTCTTGCGCCCGCTGGTAATACCTGAAGGTATTTCCAAGGGGGCAAGGGCGCTGAGATGAAGCATGAACGCCACAGATGGCGTGAAAATTTATGAGTCCAGACCCTGGGCTGTTTTCCGCACCTCGCAGCCTGTGCATTGGCATGCATCCTGCAAGGCATCTGTCGTGAAGGGGGAAGGTGTCCCATTCGGGCACATCTTTGCCGCCAAGGATGCCGCAATGCAGGAAAGGGTGCGTGCCAAATGAATACCAACGGCAACATCGTGGAATTTCCCGTCCGTCTCGCTCCGGCGGAGGCAGATGCCTTCGATCACGAAGATCTCGCCCGCCTGTTTGCCATCTGGAAGCAGCATGTGCGCACTGGCCATACGCCACGCTTGCGCGACTATGCGCCAAGGCGGCTGAGCCGCTGGCTGGGCTGGAGCGCCATCATCGACGTGCCCGCCGCCTCCTTGCATGACTACGACGACGAGCCCCCCACCTGGCGGCTGGCGGGCAGCGCCCTGTGCCGCCTGGCCGGAAGCGAGCTGGCTGGGCGCAAGGCTTTCGACGACTGGCAGCAATTCGAGCGCGCCACCCTGCATCGTCTGCTGCGTCAGGGCGCCTCCCATTTCCAGGCTTTTCTGGCGCGCCTGCGCCTGGATGATGTGCGTTATGATACGGCAGACGCCCGGCTGGAAGTGCTCGGCCTGCCGCTGCATGACGATGCCCGTGGCAGAAACGTGATGCTGCTGCTCTGCCTGCCGTATTTCGATGCCGACCTGGTGCTGCCGGAGGTATTGGCTTCGGCCCGGCTGACCAGCCTTCGCACGCTCGACAACGGAGCGTGCCCGGCACAGTCGCTGCTGAGTGAGCACGGTGAAGGTGAAGGGGCGCGCATTCTGCCGCTGTTCGGCGAGGAGCACCGCCGCCCGGCCTGAAGTGGCCCGGTCAACCGCACTGGATGCAGCCACCACCGCCATGATGGCGGGCGAAGATGGCCAGTCAAGCCCGCCAAGAGGGGGCATCCGCGTTTTTCGCGGTGGATCGGCGTGTTCAGTATTTTTTCAGCAGATCGGCAATGTCGCGCGGCTTGTCCGCATTGACGGACGGGCGCTGGCGTGGGGTCGTTACCCTGCTGCCCGTTTCGGCCTTGTGCGTGACAGCCCTGCGCTTGCCGCCACCACGCAGCACCAGCTCGCGCCAGCCCGGTACGCCGCGCCACAAATCCTGCGAGACAGGCCGCATGGGCCGCTTCAGCCGCGTGCGATAGACATGCACGCCCTGTAGCACCTTCTGCACGTAGTTGCGTGTTTCGGTGAAGGGGATCAGCTCCACCCATTCCACCGGATCCGGCGAGCCGGTGCGGATGTCGCCATAGCTGGCCAGCCACTTGCGCACGTTGCCGCCGCCTGCATTGTAGGCGGCAAAGGCCATGGGATAGGAGCCGCTGAAGTTCTCCATGATGCGCGCCAGGTGATAACGCCCCAGCATCAGATTGTATGCGGGCCGGGTATGCAGCCAGCCGACGTGGTAACGCACGCCCAGCTTGCCCGCCTCGATGCGCGCAGTGGAGGGCATCAATTGCATCAGCCCGCGTGCGCCGACGCCACTGTGGGCGGAATGGTCGAACTCGCTTTCCTGGCGCACCAGCGCCAGCACCACCGGCAGCTCCAGCACCTTTTCCCGTGTGGTGTGTTTCGGCAGGGCGCGTGTCGGGTAGCCGTAGTTGTCGATGTCAATGCCCCGTGCGCCCGCCGCCTTGGCCAGCCGCACCGCATTGGCCGGCCCGGAGAGATCCCATATCAGCCCAGCCGCCGCCGCCAGCTCGGCAGGCTTGTTGAAGGAATAGGCCAGCGGCCAGACGAACAGGCGCAGACTGCTCTTCTCGCCCGCCCGCGCCAGCAACCGCACTGCGTAACCCAGCTCGTGGGCCGCCACGCGGCATTTTGACCGAGTGGTGGGCCAGGCCTGTTTCAGCGGGATGGGCTTGCGCCCCAGGCCCAGTTTCTCGCGCGCCAGCAGGCCATAATATACCGTTGGCGTTTTTGCCGCCGCCTGGTAGGCGCGGCGTGCCCCCTCGATGTCGCCCAGCCGCTCGCGCGCCCGGCCTGTCCAATACCAGCCCTTCGATTTCCATGTGCGGCTCTTCGCCAGTTTCGGCAACCGCTCGAAATGTTTCAGTGCGGTTTTCGGCTGGCCCAGCTTCTCGAAAGCAATGAACCCGGCCAGGAACTCGCCGCGGAAGGCATGCTTGCCACTGTTGAACCCATGCGAGGCCGCCAGGCGGTAGGCGGTTGGCCAGTGTTTGCGATGTTTCAGTTGCAGCAGATGGCGGGCGGTGAGGCGCTTTTCCGTCCACCACTGATCGGGACGGATCTGCCGTGCATGGCTGGCTGGCACGTCCTTGAGCACGGCCAACGCCTGCATCGGCTTGACCTGGCGGCGGTAATGGCGCGCCAGCGCATAACGCAGCGCCTGCTTGCCGCGCATGGCTGCGGGCAGGCGGCGATATTGCGTAACCGCGCCGCGTTGCCGGCGCATCAGCGCCCGCGCCACGGCGGCAGCGCGCTGATGTGCGCGCGGCAAATAGCGCGAGAAGCGCACCGCGCGGCGGGTTTTCTGCGCCATGATCAGATGCCACAGCCGTGCCTCGTCATCAGCCCGTGTCAGCAGCGCGCGCAGGTTGGCCGTGGAGCGGATGTATTTCACCGCCGCATCCGGCAGTGCAGGGCTGCGCCAGGCGCGCTTCAGCGCCGCGCGTGCCTTGTCTTTCTCTCCCCGCGCCAGCAGATGTTTCGCATAAGCCGCCCGCCCCGCCGCCGAAGTGGGCTTGTGGCGCGAGAAATGGGCATTCAGCGCATCGCTGCTGCCATGCAGCAGCAGTTTCGCCTCGCCCATGGCGCGGAACGTGCCGGCCAGCGGCCAGCGGCTGTTGGCATTGGCAAAATCCAGCAGTTGTGCGGCATCGGCGCGCACCATGTGCTTGCGCAGCCACATCCATTGCGCCGTCTTGCGCACCGTGGCATTGCTTCCCGCGCGCGCCAGCGCTGCGGCAATGTCGCCCCGCGCGGCCAGCTTCACCGCGTTGATGGCATCAGCCGTGATGGCCGGGGCACTGCACGATGCTTTCGCCTGAGCTGGCGTGGCATGCAGCACCGGCAGAACGGTCATGGGCGTCATCAACAGCATCGCCAGCAGTGCATGGCGCGCCGTTCTGTTGCGCCGGATGCCCCCGTGAAATGTATTCATGCGTTTATCCCAGCCCTCGAAGAAATGAAAAAGGAATCAATTCCTAGTTGAATTGGGCTTTTGATGCCACATTCATCGCATCACATTGCGGCAGCGGTGTGAAAAGCGCCACCATGATCACGTTCCCGCCACGGGCTGCCCACCAGCATGACACGCACCGACCACCATTCATTGCGCCTTGTCATTGCGCCTTGCCGCTGGCGCGGGGATGTGATTAAGCTGCCTCGGCAGCATGGAACACGGCGGGCAACACGGCGCGCCCTGCGCCCGACACTTGCACGTGCAAGAGTCTGCCCGCCATTGGTTGACGAATGGTTTCGCCGGCACTGGCCGGATGATGTCAAGGGAGCAATGCCGTGGACACCTCCAGGATCAGGGGATCGCTGCCGGCGCTGATCACGCCGATGCGCGAAGATGGCGGCATCGACGAGGATGCCCTGCGCAAGCTGGTGGACTGGCACGTGGAGCAGGGCTCGCACGGGCTGGTGGCGGTGGGCACTACTGGCGAATCGCCCACGCTGGATCACACCGAGCATATGAAGGTGGTGGAAATCGTCATCGAGCAGGCCGCCGGGCGCCTGCCGGTGATTGCCGGCACCGGCTCCAACTCCACCGCGGAGGCCATCGAGCTGACGAAACACGCCGCGCACGCCGGGGCCGACGCGGCGCTGGTGGTCGTGCCGTATTACAACAAGCCCACGCAGGCCGGGCTGTTCGCCCATTTCCGCGCGCTGGCCGAGGCCACGCCGGAGCTGCCGATCATCCTCTACAACGTGCCGGGGCGCACGGTGGCGGACATCGCCAACGACACCATCGTCAAGCTGGCAAAGGCCTGCGCCAACATCGTCGGCATCAAGGATGCCACGGGCGATCTGAACCGCCCCTCGCTGCTGCGGCTGGAGCTGGGAGAGGAGTTCATCCAGCTCTCCGGCGAGGACGGCACCGCGCTGGGTTTCAATGCCCACGGCGGGCGCGGTTGCATCTCCGTAACGGCCAATGTCGCGCCGAAGCTGTGCGCCGAATTCCAGGAAGCAACACTGGCCGGAGACTACGGCAAGGCGCTGGAGATACAGGACAGGCTGATGCCGCTGCACAAGGCGCTGTTTGTGGAAACCTCGCCCGGCCCGGTGAAATATGCCTGTTCGCTGCTGGGCCTGTGCACGCCGTTCGCACGGCTGCCGATGGTGGAGATCGCCGAGGCCAGCAGGCAGGCGGTGGAAGCGGCCATGCGGCATGCCGGCCTGCTGGACTGATTGTTCCGGCCAGCCTGTTCCCCCCTCGCGCCCGGTTGGCGCATGAACTCCGGCTGGTCGGGAAGGGGAGAGAGTCGGTGCCGCATCAACAAAGTTCAGGCCCTCGCCCCCTGCCGACCACCTTGCACATAATCCCCGGGTGGTCGGGAGGGGGAGAGGCCGGTGCCGCATCAACAAATAAAGAGAACCATTACCCATGTCCTCGAAGAAAGGCGGTGCGCGCAAGACGGCTGACGGTGGCAAGCTCGTGGCCGAAAACCGCCGCGCCCGGCACGACTATGAAATTCTCGAGACCTTCGAGGCCGGCCTGGCGCTGCTGGGCACGGAGGTGAAGTCATTGCGCGAGGGCCGCGCCAATATCGCCGAGGCCTATGTTTCGCCGGAGGGGGGCGAGCTGTGGCTGATCAACGCCGACATTCCCGAATACCGCTTCGGCAACATCAACAACCACGAGCCGCGCCGCAAGCGCAAGCTGCTGATGCACAGGCGCGAGATCAAGCGCCTGACCGATGAGGTCTCGCGCAAGGGCATGGCCATCGTGCCGCTGAAGATGTATTTCAATTCGCGCGGGCTGGTGAAGCTGCTCATTGGCCTGGGCAAGGGCCGCAAGCAGCACGACAAGCGCGAGGCCATCAAGCGCCGCGACTGGCAGCGCCAGAAGGAGCGCCTGCTGCGCATGACCCGCTGACCCCGCCACGGCGCCTCCACCGGATTTTCCCCGAAGAACGGTATTTGTGGCCGACGGTGTCGGCCATGAAACTTTTCTGCACGAACGACCGTTGTGGCCAAGCGCATTCAGCAGCGTTGACCACGGAACTCTGCTGCACGACAAACGAAAAAACCCCGCGCGCCAAGGCGCGGGGTCGGTGGGGACCCTCCGGTATCGCCGGGGATCAACGGGATGCGTGCAGGACAACGATTGGGGATCATTCAGCCAGTCAGACTGGCCCGCACAGCCCCCGAAAGGCATGCTGGCCGCATCACACGCAGCCAGTCGGTTTGGGCAGACCACCGTATTTGGTAATCGGCTTCATCGGCCCGGTCTGCCACAGGTCGAAGAGCTCCTTCTTCTTCTTGCCGATGTATTTCATGAACACGCGCAGCGCCGGCACCTGGTTGTATTTCTCGTAATACTCGCGCGCCTTCATGATCTGATCCCACATTTCGTCGGTCAGCTCGATGCCGTCGGCCTCGGCCATGGCGCGCCCGATCTCCGGCGTCCAGTCGTTCATGTTTTCCAGGTAGCCGTCGGCGTCGCGCGGCGGCAATTCGATGGTAGCGGTGCTCATGATACGCTGTCTTTCGCTTGTTGGCAGGCATTCCCTCCCCACGCCTGGAGCCTTTCAAGTCGTGGCGCGGATCGTTCAGCCAGTCTTTTTCCGGATGAAACGCTTGCGTCAATTGTTGAGTATTCCGCTCAACAATATCAAGGCCTGTCGCACCACCATCCCGGCAGGCGGGATGATCCCGGTCATGGCCAGTCTGCCGTTGCCATGGCAGAATGCGCGGCAAGGCATGGCGATTCCCAGGGAGAATTGACGGGCTGATGAGCAGTGGCACACAGACACGCCCGCGTCTGTTCACCATACCGCCGGGGGCGGATTTTCTGGCCACGCTGGCCCAGGCCATGCGCCGCGGCGTCCTGCCAGGTGGTGCGACGGGAGCTCCCTGCCCGGCAGGGCAGGGGGTGTTCCCGGCTTTTTCCGGCTGGCGCATCTTTCTGCCGACGCGCCGCGCCGCCCGTGCATTGGCGGCGGCCATGCTGCGCCTGCACGGCAGCGGGGCCCCGGCGCAATTGCTGCCGCGCATCCTGCCGTTGGGAGATGTGGACGAGGACGAGTTGCAACTCTCTGCCGAGGCCGAGGCCCTGGCTCTGGCTAGCGGCGGCAAAGACCTGCCGCCACCAGCCATTGCTCCCTTGCCGCGCCTGTTCCTGCTGGCCGACCTGATGCGCCGCTGGGCTGCCGACAGCACGGCGCAACAATGGCGGCTGGCGGCGCATCTGCGCGCGCACCCGGGTTCGGCCCTGCCGCTGGCGCGCTCGCTGGCGCGGCTGATCGATTCCTTCGAGAACGAGGAACAGCCGCTCGATGCCGTCGATACCTTGTGGAATGACGATCCGGTGCTAGCCGAGCGCGCCGAACACCGGCTGGCGGCAAAGGCATTTCTGCAGTTTCTGGCGCGTGAATATCCGCCACTGCTGGCCGCGCGTGGGCAGACGGGCGCGGCGGCGCGGCGCGCGGCGCTGATCCGCCTGCAGGCGCGGTTGCTGGCCGAGAACCCGCCCGCCGAGCTGGTTATCGCTGCCGGCTCCACTGGCTCGCTGCCGGCCACGGCGGAGCTGCTGGCCACCATTGCCCGCCTGCCCAACGGCTGCGTGGTGCTGCCCGGCCTCGATGTGGAAATGGACGAGGAAAGCTGGCGTGCGCTGCCCCCCGGCCATCCGCAATATGGCATGAAGAAGCTGTTGCAGGAGCATGTCGGGGCGGCGCGCCAGGAGGTGGAAGTGCTGGACTTCTCCGCCGATGCCGAAACCCCGGCGGAGGCGCCGCACCGGGCCGGTCGCGCCATGCTGCTGCGCGAGGCACTGCGCCCGGCAGACACTTCCGATGCCTGGCACGAGCGCCTCAACCGTGCCGACATTCGCCAAGCACTGCAACGAGGGCAGGAGCATCTGCACCTGCTGCCCGCCGAAACCCGCCATCAGGAAGCTTTGGCCATTGCCTTGCTGATGCGCGAAACCCTCCAACAGCCCGGGCGCACCTGCATGCTCGTTACCCCGGACAGGGATCTCGCCCGTGCCGTGCGTGCGGAACTGGCGCGCTGGCGCATCACCGTGGACGATTCCGCCGGGCTGCCGCTGGTCGATACGCCGCCGGGCATGTTCCTGATGCTGCTGCTGGAGGCGGCATTGCATGGCTTCGAGCCAGTCCGGCTGATGGCCCTGCTGGAACATCCCTTTGCCTGCTTTGGCATGACTCGCGCCGACTGTGCCCGCGCCGCGGCGGATCTGGAACTGGCCGTGCTGCGCCCGGCGTGGCGCTTCGATGGCCTGCACGCGCTGCCCACCTTGGCCAGGGAGCGCCTGCGGGCGCTGGCCGATGCACAAGAAGGCCGTCATGGCCATCCCAACGCCCGCCACCTGAGCGAGCAGCGCCGCGCCGCGCTGCTGTGCCTGGCGCAACAGGCCGCCACGCGCCTGCAACCGCTGGCCACGGCACTTGCCGGTGGGCAGGCGGCAAACGCCGCTGAATTGTTGCGCACGTTGCTGGAGGTGGCCCAGGACATCGCCACGCCACCCGGCGCACACTGCCTGCTGTGGCGCGGCGAGGCGGGCGAGGCGCTCACCACCACGCTGGCCGACATCCTGACCCATGCCGCGGACGCCCCGCACATGACGCCGGCGGATCTCGCCGCCTTCCTGCGTGCCGAACTGGCTTCGCACCCCTTGCGCCCGCGCCAGCCGGCCCATGCGCGGCTGTCCATTCTCGGCCTGCTGGAGGCGCGTCTGCTGCGTGCCGATCGCATCATCCTCGGCGGGTTGAACGAAGGCATCTGGCCGGAGGTGGCGCAGAACGATCCGTGGCTGAATCGCGGCGATCGCGAAGCTCTGCGCCTGCCGCTGCCGGAGCGCCGCATGGGTCTGTCCGCGCACGATTTCGTCCAGGCCGCCGCCGCTGGCGAGGTATGGATGACCTTTGCCCGGCGCATCGGCCAGCAACCGGCGGAACCATCGCGCTGGGTGGTGCGCCTGCAGGCGGTGCTGAAGGCAGCCGGGCTGGATGGCGCGCTGCTGAAGGCGGCATCCGCTGATGACTGGCCGCTGGCGTTGGCCGCGCGGCTGGACGACCCGCGCCTGCATGTCGATGCTGGCGGGCACGTCGGCCCCATACGCCCACCACGGCCCAGGCCGCCGGTGCATTTGCGCCCGCTGCGCTTTTCCGCCAGCCGCGTGCGCATGCTGTTGCGCGACCCTTACGCCATCTTCGCCCGCCAGGTGCTGCGCCTGCAACCGCTCGACCCGCTCTCGCCCGCACCCACCCCGGCACTGTTCGGCACCATGGTGCATGCCGCGCTGGAGGAGTTCGCAAGTCGCTGGCCACGGCAGTTGCCCCATGCGGCGGACGAAGAGTTGTTCCGGCTGCTGGAGGAGAAACACCACGAATACATCGGCGATGCCGCGCATCTGGCGCAGGTGCGTGGGCGGCTGCGGCGCATGGCCGAGGCCTGGGTGGAGCAATGCGAGCGCGCCTGGCGCTCCGGCGATGCCTTCCTGCATGCCCATGCCGAATGCGAGGGGTGCCTGGTCTTCCCGCTGGACAATGGCCATGAGGCGGTGATCTCCGCCCGCGCCGACCGCCTGGACGTGCTGGCTGACGGCTCCTTGCGCATCATCGACTACAAGACCGGCACGCTGCCCAAACGAAATCCGTCCTCGCCCGCTTACGACCCGCAGATGGATCTGGAAGCAGCCATCGCCTTTGCCGGAGGGTTTGCCGCCAGCGGCGATGCCCGCAACGTGCGCGAGCTTGTGCTGGCGCAATTGTCCGGTGGCGATCCAGCGCTGGATCTGGATAACTGGCACATCCCCGGAAGGGGCAAGGACAAGCGCAACGTGCGCCAGCGCGCCGATGATGCGCTCGATGGCCTGCGCCGTCTGCTGAATGCCTATCTGGACAAACACCAGCCCTATCTGCCGCTTGATCATGGCCAGCGCGAGCGGCGCGGCGGCGATTACGACCACCTGAACCGCTGGCGCGAATGGCTGCCGCTGCTGACCATCGACAACAAGTCCGATGACAACCAGCCCGACACCCGCGCCAACGCCCGTAATTGACATGCAGGGCCGCGCATGCCTCGCTTTAAGCGAGGAGTGCGCGAAGCTGCTGACATCCCCCGCACGGCCTGCTATCAGGCCCTGTGCGGCCAAAGGCTTCGGGCTTGAATCTCCATGTCGGAAAATCACCACAACAACCTGAAACTCTCGGATTTCGACTTCCATCTGCCGGAGGAGCGCATTGCCCTGCGCCCGGTGCGCCCGCGTGATGCCGCGCGGCTGCTGGTGGTATGTCCCGGCCAGTCTGAACAATCCGACCAACCGGCGCAATCCGCCCGGCCCGCACGAACACCGGTGCTGAAGGATGCCATCTTCCGCGATCTGCCAGACTTTCTGCGCGCCGGTGATGTGCTGGTGTTCAACGACACGAAGGTCATCCCCGCCATGCTGACGGGCCGCCGCGTGCGCGACGGGGCCGGCTCCATGCCGAAGATCACCACCAATCTGCACAAGCGCGTCGATGAGGCCACCTGGCGCGCCTTCGCCCGCCCGGCGAAGAAACTGCGTGAGGGCGATCGCATTCTCTTCGGCCTGTCCGGCGCGGGGTGCTCGGTGGACGAGCTGTGGGGCGAGGTGCTGGAGAAGGGCGAAGGCGGCGAGGTGGTGTTGCGCTTTTCCTGTCCAGGACAGGAGCTTGACGCGGCGTTGTCGCGTGTTGGCGACATGCCGCTTCCACCCTACATCGCCACGCGCCGCCGTCCCGACATCGCCGACAGGCAGGATTATCAGACCATCTTCGCCGAACGCCAGGG
>JAJRRZ010000251.1 GCA_024279045.1 Alphaproteobacteria bacterium | reverse complement strand
GAAAGCTCCTCCAGACGCTGCTCAAAATCCCAGAACCCCTTCTGTCCCTTCATTCTGACATCCCTCCAGCGATTCAGGCTTCTTTCTCACCGGAGTGAATCATATTCCGACTGAAATGCCCAGTTTCCGGAGGTGTCCTATCAGGCCGCCGGCAGACTCGATGCCGCCATTGCCGCGGCGGAAGCCGAGCAGGCCGCGGCGGAAGCACGCCGTGCCCGCCTGAAGGTGCAGCAGTGCAAGGTGCGTGCGCCCTTCGATGGCTGGGTGGTGGAGCGCCATGTGGACATTGCCGAAACACCGCAGCCCGGCACGCGGCTGCTGACCATCGTCAAGCGCGGCCCGCTGGAGGTGGAGATGATCGTCCCCGCCGCCTGGCTGAGCTGGCTGAACCCCTCGCAGGCCTTCACCTTCCGCGTCGATGGCCTGGGCACGGAGCTACGCGGGCAGGTCATGCGCATCGGCGCGGTGGTCGATGAAGTCTCGCAGACCGTGCGTGTCTATGGCGTGGTCGATACGCCACCACCACGGGTCAAGCCCGGCATGAGCGGACAAGTCAGCTTTCTCGGCACGCGCGCCCAGGCTCGTCGCGGCACAGCCAGTGGCAACAGCAGTAACAGCGGCAAGCCCGGCGGTGGCGCCTGAGCATCACGGCCATCCGGGTGCACTTCAACCAAGCGGGAAAAATCATGAGGCAGATGCGCCAGCCACGGCAACAGGCTCACAAGCAACAGCAACACGCGACCGGGGAATCACCAGCAGCGCCAGGGGCGGGCGGTGGAGACCACGCCATGGCAGGGCAGGGGGCAAGCCAGCAGGCGGGGCAGGGCATTGGTGAAGCGTCAGTGTCCGCCCCGCCACCCCACGGCCCGCACGATGGCAATGGCGGCCCACGCGGCCAGGCCAATACCGGCAATGCCGGAGCCACCGTCCGAGCCAATGCCAGCGCCAATGCCGCAGCCGGCAGCGCCGCCAACGCCACGGAGCGCCTTGCCACTCTGTTGCAACTGGAGGGCACTCTGCGCACCCTGCCTGACCGCCGCGCCGTGGAGCTGTTCGCCGTCAACGAGCTGCGCCAGCTCATCCCCTTCTCGCAGGCCGTCTTCATCAGTTTCGACAAGCTCGGAAAGGCCCGCATCACCGCTTTCTCCGGGCTGGCGCGGGTGGACAGGCAGGCCCCGCTGGTGCGCGCGCTGGAGCGCTTCGCCAGCGAGCTGCTGCGCCGCGGCGGCAAGGAGGGCGGCCCGGATATGCTGCACGGTGATCTGCCGGCGCTGGCCGCCGCCGCCGACGGTTTGCCCGATGCCCTGAAGGAATGGGCCTTTCAGCATGTGCTGTGGCACATCCTGCGCGATGCCGAGGGCCAGCCCTTCGCGGCGCTGATGTTCATGCGCGCGGAGCCCTGGCGCGAGGCCGATGCCGTCATTGCCGAGCGCCTGGCCGCCGCCGTGGCCCATGCCATCCGCGCGCTGCAGCCGCGCTCCGCGCTGGCCCGTCTGCGTCCACCACGCTGGGCCATGTGGGCGGTGCCGCTGCTGCTGCTGGCACTGCTGCTGTTTCCCGTTCACATGACCGCCATCGCCCCGGTGGAGGTGGTGGCCGACAATCCCACTCCCGTAACCGCACCGATGGACGGCGTCATCGCCGACATCCTCGTCGATCCCAACACGCCGGTGAAGCAGGGGCAGGTGCTGTTCCGCTTCGACGACACCCGCCTGAAGGCCGAGGCGGAAGTGGCGGCGAAGCGCGAGCAAGTGGCGCTTGCCCGCCTTGCCACCCTGCGCAAGGCGGCCTTTGCCGACCCGCGCGCCCGCCAGCAACTGGCCGAGGCGCAAACCGAGCTGCAACTGGCCCGCGCCGAGCGCCAGCGCGCGGAGCGCCTGCTGGCCCGCGTCAACGTCAAGGCCATGAGCGCAGGCATCGCCATCTATGCCGACCGCCAGCGCTGGCTGGGCCGCCCGGTGCAGACCGGCGAAAAGGTCATGGAAATCGCCGATCCATCCCGCGTTGCCTTCCGCATCGATCTGCCGGTGGGCGATGCCATTGCCATCACCGAGGGTGGACGCGTGCGCGTGTTCCTCGATGCCGACCCGCTCAACGCCATTCAGGGCAAGGTGCGCTGGGCCAGCTTCCACGCCGAGGAAATCCCCGGCGGCCTGCTGGCCTTTCGCCTTGTCGCCCAGCCGCTGGATGACAAGGGCAATCCCCTGCCACCGGAACAGGCGCGCAAGCTGTTGCGCATCGGCTTTCGCGGCTCTGCCCAGGTGTTCGGCGAGCGTGTGCCGCTAGGCTTCTACCTGCTGCGCCGCCCCATCACCGCCGCGCGCCAGTTCTTTGGCTGGTAGGGCAGGGCCATGCTCCAGCCACCCGAACAGGACATCGAGCCGGATGACCTGCCCCTGCCACCGCTGCGCGAGGAGCTGAGCATCCACGAGGCCGCGCGCGATGCCGGCTGGGCCGATGGCTGGCTCATCCACGACCCCGCCCGCAACAGCTATTTCCGCATCTCGCGGCAAGCCATGCGGGCGCTGGCCTGCTGGCGCGCCGGCACCATCGGCGCGGTGCGCGTCTGCCTGCGCCAGCGCTTCGGCATGGACGCCAGCACCGAGGACATCATCGAACTGCTGCAATTCCTGCAGGACAACCAGCTTCTGCAACCCGCTCCGCGCGGCTGGCAACAGATGTATCAACTGGCCCTGCGCATGCGCCAGAAACCGCTGAAATGGCTGCTGCACCACTACCTGTTCTTCCGCATCCCGCTGGTGCATCCACAGCGCTTTCTCAACGCCACCTTCCCTTATGTGCGCTGGCTGGGCAGCCGCGTCGGCCTGACGCTGCTGGCCGTCATCTTCCTGCTTGGCGCCTGGCTGACGCTGCAGCAGTTCGACGAGTTCAAGGCCACCTTCATGGGCTTCTTCAATCTCGAAGGCGCGCTGCTCTTTGCCCTGACCATCATCATCACCAAGGTCGCCCACGAGCTGGGCCATGCCTACATCGCCACCCGCTTCGGCGCGCGCGTGCCGCACATGGGCGTGGCCTTCATGGTCATGTTTCCCATGTTCTATACCGACGTAACCGACGCCTGGAAGCTGAAGAACCGCCGCGCCCGCCTGCTCATCGGCGCTGGCGGCATGCTGGTGGAGCTGGCGCTGGCCGGTATCGCCCTGTTCCTGTGGGGCGTGCTGCCGGAGGGGCCGGGGCGCACCGCGGCCTTTTTCGTCGCCACCACCAGCCTGGCCACCACCCTGCTGGTCAACCTCAGCCCCTTCATGCGCTTCGACGGCTATCACATCCTTGCCGACATCCTGCGCATGCACAACCTGCAACCCCGCGCCTTCGCCCTGGCCCTGTGGTGGCTGAAGCGCGTGCTTTTCGCCATCGACGAACCCCCGCCGGAAGAGTTTCCCCCGCGCCTGCACAAGGGGCTGATCCTCTACAGCTTCGCCACCTGGATCTACCGCTTCTTCCTGTTCGCCGGCATTGCCCTGCTGGTTTACTACGCTCTTCCCAAGGTGCTGGGCATCTTCCTCGCGGCGGTGGAAATCTGGTGGTTCATCCTGCGCCCGGTTGTCGGCATATTGAAAAACTGGTGGCAAGACAGGGAGGAAATCATGACCCAAGGCACCCCCAAACGCCTCGTCATCGCCGCGCTGGCGCTGCTGGCTTTCCTGTTTGCCCCCGTCTGGCGCAGCGTGTCGCTGCCCGCGGTGCTGCTGCCGGCGCAGGAGCAGGAGGTCTTCGCGCCCGAACCGTCCCGCCTGGCAAGGCTGCATGTCGCCCCCGGCCAGCGCGTGCACAAGGGGCAGATACTGGCCGAACTGGCCTCGGAAGAGCTGGACGACGACTGGCGCGCCACGCAAACCCGCCTGCGTCTGGTGGAGCTGAAGCTGGCGCGCATGGTGGCCAACCGCGATGATCTGCAACAGATCGACGTGCTCAAGCGCGAGCGCCAGCAGTTGCAGGCGAAACTGGCGGGCCTGCGCCAGCGCCGCGAGCGCCTCACCCTGCGCGCCGCCAGCGCGGGCGAGGTGCGCAACATGCTGCCGGGCCTGCGCGAGGGCCTGTGGCTGGGCCCGCGCACCATGCTGCTGCGCATTGTCGAGCCGGGCGCGGCGCGCATTGCCGCGCTGGCGCCGGAAACCACCATCGCCCGCCTGTGGCCGGGCAGCGAGGGTGTCTTCATCGCCGACAACCCCACCGCCGCCGCCCTGCCGGTGAAGCTGGTGGAAATCGGCACGGCCCGCCGCCAGGGCAGGGACATAACCTACCTCTCCTCGGTGCATGGCGGCCCGGTGGAGGCCGAGCGCGACCCGCAAACCGGCGAGATTCACACCCGCGTCGGCATGTTTCCCCTGCGCCTGCTGCCACAAGCGCAAGGCGCCCCCCGCGCCGGCAAGGCCGGTCTGTTCACCACCTCCGCCAATGCTGGCGCGGCAACCGCCGCGGACATGCCCTGCACACAGGCCTGCCGCGGCCACGTGGTCATCCAGGCCCGCGCGGAGAGCCTGGCCGCCCGCTTCGCCCGCCGCCTGCTCTCCATCTTCCTGCGCGAATCCGCCTTTTGAGACTGACGCCCACCCCCATGCGGGAAGGGGGGCAGCCCTTCCGGCGAAGTCCGATTTTCCACATGTGGTTGTGCGAACCTGGCGGGCAGCGCTTGACGGTGAGTCCGGCCATGCGGTAGTGGTGCGGAACGTATCATGAATACGCGGCGGGACGCATGACGCGGGTGTGGTTTGAAAACAAGGACGATCTAAAGAAGTGGCTGCGAGGCCAGCCGCGCAGGGTGGCGGTAGCCATCGCTGCCCGCGCGGCGATGCGCGCCTTGCCGACGCTGGAAACATGGCTGGCGAGGGATGAGGAAAAGGCCATTTCCATCGTCCTGCCAACTTTTCGTGCCACCAGCGCCTCGCGTTTCGCGGCGGCAGATGCGAAACGCGAGGCGCTGGTGCTGAAAGCCGCCTTCGCCGCCTTCGCCGCCGACGCCGCCGCCTCCGCCGCCTTCGCCGCCTTCGCCGCCGACGCCGCCGCCTCCGCCGCCGACGCCGCCGCCTCCGCCGCCGACGCCTTCGCCGCCGCCGGCGCCGCCCGCGTCGCCGTTTGGAAAGCGGTGGAAGACGATGCGCATATTCTGGAACGGCAGGGGAAGCAGGGCATTGGCGAGGTGATGCGCCGTCCGCTGTGGCCATATGGCATGCCTGAGAAGTTGCAACGGCTCTGGGCCTCCATGAAGCAGCGGCTGCTGGCGCGCGAGGGCGAGCACTGGGAGGTGTGGACGACGTGGTATGACGCGCGGCTTGATCCGTCCCGGAAAATCCCCTGCTACAGCCCACCAGACGAGAACCTGGAGCGCGCCCGCATCCTGCTGCCCGAAAAAGTGTGGGAAGCCGGCCCCGCCACGGCCAACGCCGAAATCCGCCGCCTGATCGACGAACACGACTGCAGCAGACCACCGCCACCGGAACAACTGGATGGTGTGCAGTTCGAGATGGACGAGGCGGGGCAACTGGATGTGCGTCGTCAGCCACCTGATGAGGAAGAAGCCGATAACCCTCTTCTGCAGGAGATGTTCCAACGCATTCGCCGGAAGCTGGCGCAACTCTCCCAGCACATGGCCGGCATCGGCAACCAGTATCCGGAGCTGGCAAATGTCATCCGCGATTATGAAACGGCAACGGATGTCGCCACGCTTGCCGAGCTGGACGTGCCCACGGTGTGGATGACGGGACTGGGGCTGGTAGCGCAGGCGGAAGCCTTCGGGAACATGGACAATAATGCAGCCCTCATCCCGCGTCTGGAGCCGGAGGTGGAAGGCCTGTTGCGCGAGGTTGCCGGCCTGCACGGGGCCTTCATCATGGGATTCAGGCAGGGCAGGGAGCTGGTGTCCGGCAGCATCATGGGGCAACTTCCCAGTGATGCCGTGGAAAGGTTGCAGGAAGCGCAGAAGAACTTTCTTGACTGGCTGCTGCAACTGCCGGATGCCAGCCTGAGCACGCTGGCGCGTTCCGTCATTGATACCGCAAGCAACCAGCTTGAAGTGGGAGCAGTCAGAGCGGAAGATGCCGTTGGGAAATTTTTGCATGTTCCTGTGAACATCACGATCGCCGTTTCATCCCGACTGGCATCGTTGATCACCAGCGGCATGCTTGCGGCTGCCATGGGGCCGGAGGGTATCAAGGCGTGGCTGCAATTCTTTCAGACACACGGAGGCATCATCGCCGCCTTGGCCCAGACCATGCCGGAACTGCGCGCGTACCTGCGGTATCTGTTTGACAGGGCCGGCTGGAATTTTCCGAATGCGGATGACGAGCGGGGCTGAGCCGGGCTGTTGCTTCAGGCTGCGCTAGCGGTGCCGCGCTTTGGGGTTTCGCTGGCATACAGCGCCAGCGCCGTCCAGATGATGACGAAGGCGATCAGCCGGTTCACGTCGAACGGCTCGCCGAACACCAGCCAGCCGGTGATAAAGAAACTCGTCGGGATCACGTAGAACATCAGCCCCAGCGTGGAGAAGCGGATGCGCCGCGCCGCCGCCGCGTAAAACGCCAGCGGCGCCAAGGTTACCGGCCCGGCCAGCAGCAGGAAGGTGGTGTTCCACGCATCCGCGCCGAAGTGCAGCGCCGCGCCGCTCGTCGCCGCCCACGCCGCAAACGCCGCCGACAGCAGCGTTGCTTCCACCAGCAGCCCTTCCAGCGCCCCCACCGCGATGTGCCGCCGCAGCAGCCCGTAAATGGAGAACGACCCGCCCAGGGCCAGCGCCAGCCACGGAAACGCCCCGGACGCCCACGTCAGCCAGGCCACCGCCAGCGCCATCAGCCCGATGCTCAGCGCCTGCCGCGGGGTGAAGCGCTCGCCCAGCAGCAGCCCGGCCAGCACCGACAGCAGCGGATAGATGTAATACCCCAGCGACATTTCCAGCGTGCGCCCGGTCTGCAGCCCGTGGATGAACAGCCACCAGTTCGCGCCAATGAACAGCGTGGACAGCAGCAGCCAGCCCAGCAGCCGCACATTGGCCAGCGTCGCCAGCGAGCGCCACAGGTCGCCACGCAACGCCAGCAGCCCCAGCAGCGCCGGCACCGACCACCACGCCCGATGCGCCGTAACCTCCAGCGCCGGCACCCCCTTCAGCAGCGCGAAATACAGCGGATTGGCGCTCCAGATGGCATAGGCCGCCGCCGCGAAGCCCAGCCCGCGCCGATATTCCCGCGCCGCGGCCTCGTCGGCAGGTTGCGCACCTCGCACCGCGCTGGTGGATGCACCGGATGTATCGCTGCAGGACAAGGAAAACCTCCGTGGCGCTCAAGGAAGAGGACGGGAGCAGGGCAGGGCGGCCAGATGCCTGAATTTTTTTGCCCTGATTTCGTCAAGCTGCCAGCATATCGTTCCTGTTGTGCAGGCAGCAAGCGCAATTCATGGGAGGAAGCCCTGCGCCGTCACGTTGTCAGCCTGTCCTTGCTTGCGGGCGCGTTGTTGATGTTGACGGCATCCATCTCGCAAGCGCGCGATCATGCCGCTTGGAGCAGCATCTGCGGCAATCTCTATCCGGGCAAGATCGTCTACACCGACGCCTGCGATCTGCCCCCCGGCTGGCGCGCCTATCCTGTTTCCATTTTCAACGAGATCTACGTCATCCGCCCGGTGCGCACGCGCACACGCACCAACTTCACCACCCGCCGCCGCGCGCACGCCGCCCCGCGCAAGCATCATCGCCGCCAGCGCTGACATTCAACACAACAAGGGCTGAGCCTGACCTGCCACCTGGCTCCCTTGCAGCAAATGGCGCCTGCGCAGCCGCTCTCGCCAGACACACAGCATGGCGCGTGCTCATCCAGTCCGTTCCGTCATCCCTGGCAGGTGTTGCCGGTTGACGCCTGAAAGGGTGATGTGGCGGGGATTTCCAGGGCGAGAACGGTCGCACAAGATCCATCCCACCGAATTTTTGCTTGCCACGGCCAGCCAGGCGCGACACTTTTTTCAGGCAATCAATAATGCCGGCCAATGGGGAGGAACATCATCATGTCCGACAATCTGCCGCTGAAAGGCTTCGCCACGAAGTGCATCCACGCCGGGCAGCAGCCCGATCCGGCCACCGGTGCGCGGGTAATGCCAGTCTATCAGACCACCTCCTACGTCTTCGGCAATGCTGAACACGCCGCAAACCTGTTTGCGCTGAAGGAGTTCGGCAACATCTATACCCGCATCATGAATCCCACCCAGGCGGCGCTGGAGGCCAAGGTGGCGGCGCTGGAGGGCGGCACGGCGGCGCTGGCGGTGGCGTCGGGCCATGCGGCGCAGATGCTG
>JAJRRZ010000250.1 GCA_024279045.1 Alphaproteobacteria bacterium | reverse complement strand
TGCTGCACGACTACGGCCCGCGCAAGCGCGGCGCCTTCGTGGCGGTGAACATGGCGGCCATCCCCCGCGAGTTGATCGAATCGGAGCTGTTCGGCCACGAGAAAGGGGCCTTCACCGGTGCGGTGGCGCGCCATGCCGGGTGTTTCGAACGCGCCCGTGGCGGCACGCTGTTTCTCGACGAGATCGGCGACATGCCCATGGAAGCGCAGACACGGCTGCTGCGCGTGTTGCAGGAGGGCGAATTCACCACCGTAGGCGGCACCCGGCCCATCAAGGCCGATGTGCGCATCATCGCCGCGACCCATCGCGACCTGCGCCAGCTCATCGCCGCCGGGCGCTTCCGGGAGGACCTCTACTATCGTCTGAATGTCGGCGTGGTGCGCCTGCCGCCGTTGCGTGAACGCATTGATGACATTCCCGACCTGGTGGCGCATTTCCTGCAGGAAGCCCAGCAGGAGGGGCTGCCGCGCAAGCACTTCCTGCCCGAAGCCATCGAGCGGCTGAAGCGCCATCGCTGGCCGGGCAACGTGCGCGAACTGGAGAATCTGGTGCGGCGCATCGTTGCCGTTCACGCGGAAGAGGAGATAGGCCCGGAAATCATTGCCCAGGAGCTGGAATCCTTTGTCATGTCCACGCCGGAGCAGGGCGCGCGGGCTGATGGTGAACCGGCGCAACTGACCGCCTTTGCCGAGCGTTGGTTGCAGGCGCATTTCGCTCGTTACGGCGAGGAGCTGCCTCCATCAGGCCTGTATCACCGGGTGTTGCAGGCAGTGGAACGGCCGCTCATTACCGCTGCGCTGGCCGCCACCGGCGGCAACCAGCTCAAGGCAGCGGCACTGCTGGGCATCAACCGCAATACCCTGCGCGCGCACATGAAGGCCCTGGACATCGATGTGGCGCGCATTCCGCGCCTGAATGGCGCACGCGAGGATTCCTGAGCGCCAGGAGCCGGAATGTCAAACGGCAAGAAAAAGTGAGCGGCACAGGGCAGAAGGGCAGGGGCGTTTGTGGCAATGTGAATGGTTATAGCGCGCCGTTGTGCTGCAGTTGTCCCAGGGGCCAGCGGGTGGCCGGGTCGTTGTCGATCAACGAGACAAGATAGGCGCGGATGGTGGCGATATCGGTCTGCATCTGGCGCTGCAACTCCTCCATGCCGGTGAATTTCCTGTCCTCGCGGATGAATCCTACAAAATCCACGCACAGCCGCCGCCCATAGAGATCGGTATCGAAATCCAGCAGGTGCACTTCCAGCAAGCGCCTGCCATCGCTTTCGAAGGTGGGGCGGCGGCCCACGTAACCAGCACCGAACCAGCCGGAGGAATGCGGCATCGGCGGCAGGCCGGTGGCATCAGCAGGGCCGGCAGGGCTATCGCCCAGGCGCACGCGCATGGCGTATATGCCTTCCTTCGGTTCCGCACCGGGGGGCAGGGCGATGTTGACGGTGGGAAAACCCATCTCGCGTCCGCGCTGTTCGCCGGGGATCACCTCGCCTTCCACCATCCACCAATAGCCCAGCTCGTGCATGGCGGCCTCCACGTGGCCGCGCCTGAGATGTGTGCGAATGGCCGAAGAGGCAAATGGCGCGATGCCATCGTCATTGGTAACCTGTTCGACGATGCTGACGGCAAAGCCGTATTTGCCGCCCAGTTGACACATCAGCTCCGGGTTGCCCTTGCGGCCATGACCGAAGTGAAAGTCATAGCCGGTGATCACGTGTGCGGCGGCCAGCCCTTCCACCAGGAATCGACGGACGAACTCTTCCGCCTCCAGCATGGCCATTTCGCGCGAAAATGGCAGCACGGCAAGAATGTCCGCCCCCAATCCGCGCAGCAGGCGATGCTTCATGGGTAGTGGCGAAAGGCGGAACACCGGTTCGTCCGGGCGGAACACGTCGCGCGGATGCGGCTCCAGCGTAAGCACACCCCAGGGGATGTCCGGCTCGGCAATTTCCCGTGCCCGCTGCAGCAGGGCCTGATGGCCACGGTGCATGCCGTCGAAGTTGCCAATGGCGATGATGGCCTCGCGCGCTTGTGGCGGCGCGGGAGCATCGAGCCGCACCAGCAGCGGCCAGTGATGTGTCTGGGTGGTATTCATGCGGAATGAGCAATGCCTTGCTTTGCGGGATTGCGGCATCAACAATACGCCAGCCGCCGCCCTTCGGCAATCGGCGGCATCATTGTCTCTTGCTTTCGCCAGGAGAGGAGGTCAGGCCCCGTCGTGCTGGCGCAACAGTGCGGCAATGGCCTCGTTGGCGATTTTCGGCCCCTGCCGCCAGAAGGCTTCGGGCAGTTGCAGCCGGGCGCGGGCGCTGGCCGCATCCGGCGGGGCCTGGGAACCGGCAGGATCAAGCAAGGCATCGAACCAGTCGGTCCATACCTGCCATCCTTCGCCTTCGCGGGCCAGCAGGATCTCGCGCATGGCTTTCCAGCCTTCGCTGGCCCAGCCGGGTTGTTCCGCGGTCAGCCACAGTGGCTGGCGCAGCAGCCATTGCGCATGCTGATGTGTTGTGCCGTCAGCACGGCGCATGGCCTGCATGTCGGCATGAATGGGGGCGTAGCCATCAAACAGTTGCGCCATGTGGGCCAGTGCGCGGGCGGCGGCGCGGGCATCGGATCCGGCAGAGGCGGCATAGGCGGCGCGCACGGCAGCCGCACAGGCATTGCGTGTGTGCATGAAGGCTTGCTGAGTGCGGCGGTTGGCCACCACGGAGGTGGCCTGCGAGATAGCCTTGGTGGCATGGCGAATGGCGGAATCCACATCCGCCGCCAGCAGACCGGCTTCTTCAGCTGCCGGCAACAGGCGCTGCACGGTGGCATCCTCGCCCGCTGTGGACATGCCTGCTTCGTGCTCGGCCTGGGCCAGCGCCATGGCATGAGCCGCAGCCAGCGGGCGCAGGGTAGGCAGCACGGCGGGCAGGGCTTCTTCCTCGTCGGTATCCAGCCACAGGCTGAGCAGTGGCAGCGTGCGCAGCGCCTGGCGCACCGCCAGCGCCAGCGCCTGGGCAGGAGTGTGCTCCTCCACGGCGCGGGCCAGTTGCTGCGGCGTGGCAAAGGTGTTGTCGTTGGCGCTGCCTTTGTTGCCGTTCATGGTGCAAGAACCCGGATGAGACCATATCCCCCTGCACAGGTAGGGGCAGGCAGCATGTGGCGTCAAGCACGTCTCGGCGGATGGGGCGTGCTTTTCGCTGCGTGGCGGTGTATATCGCCTGCCATGAAGCACGAGATGTACCTGACGCCGGAAGTGCTGCTGCGCGCCTATGCGGCGGGCGTTTTTACCATGGCCGAGGGCGCGGGCGACAAGGAGATCTTCTGGGTGGATCCAAATCTGCGCGGGATCATTCCGCTGGACGGCTTTCATGTGCCGCGGCGGTTGCGCCGGTTCATCCGCCAGCGGCCCTTCCAGGTGCGGGTGAACAGTGCGTTCGGGCAGGTCATTGCCGCCTGTGCGGAACCGGCGCCGGGGCGGCGCAGTACCTGGATCAGTGATCTGATCCGCGAGGCCTACACGCGGCTGCATGAACGCGGTTTTGCCCACTCCGTGGAATGCTGGCGCGATGGCGAGCTGGTGGGTGGGCTCTATGGTGTGTCATTGGGCGCGGCATTCTTTGGCGAGAGCATGTTCTCTCGCGTGCGCGATGCCTCGAAGGTGGCGCTGGTGCATCTGGTGGCGCGGCTGAACGCTGGTGGCTATATGCTGCTGGACACGCAGTTCACGACCGAACACCTGAAGCGCTTCGGTGCGGTGGAGATTCCGCGCCATGCCTATCATCTGCTGCTGGAGCGCGCCATCAACAGGCGTGCCGACTTCCTGTCTTTCCGGCACGATGACGAGCCGGAGACAGTCCTGCACTGGGCCTTGGCGGCGGCGCGCAAGGAAAGAAGCGGAGAGGACAGCAGCAGCGCTACTTGATCTTGGCCTCGCGGAATTCCACGTGCTTGCGGGCGACAGGGTCGTATTTGCGCTTCACCATCTTCTCCGGCATGTTGCGGGTGTTCTTTTTCGTAACATAATAGAAGCCGGTGCCGGCGGTGCTTACCAGCTTGATCTTGATGGTTGTCGCCTTGGCCATGATTGCTCTCCGGATGTTTCGTCGAGGCGGGCATGCCAGCCCGCGCATCATCTTGTGGAAGTCCGTGAATGGGCCATGCCTATGACGCAGCACCGCGGGCAAGTTAAGCCCCGTATGTGCTTGCGGGTGGCGGTGAATGCCGGGTTCAGCCGCCGGAGGCCCTGGCAGGCGACGGACTGGCAGCGGTTCCGCCCTGCCGGGCCGCATCCTTGCCGTAGGTTGCATCTCCGCCCGTGGCGGGGGCGTCGGGTGAGCCGTATAGCACCACTTGCAGCCGATCGGGATGCAGCAGGCGGCGGGCGGCTCGGCGCGCATCTTCCAGCGTTACGGCGCGCATCAGGTCGTTGCGCTTGTTGATGTAATCGATCCCCAGCCCCTGGCGGCGCAATCCCAGCAGCATGGATGCAATCTTCGTGGTGGAATCGAAGCGCAGCGGCCAGGAGCCGATGAGATATTTCTTCGCTTCGGCCAGCTCCTGCCCGGTTACGCCTTCTTTTGCCACGCGGGCGATCTGCTGTTTCATCAGCGACAATGCCTGACGGGCGCGGGCATTCACCGTGCTGGCCTGGGCAAAGAATACACCGGCCTTGTCGTAGGCAAACATGGCGGAATAGACCGAATAGGCCAGTCCGTTCTTCTCGCGCACCTCTTCCATGAGCCTGGAGCCGAAGCCACCGCCGCCGAGGATGTGGTTGACCACATAGGCGGGGATGAAGTCCGGATCGTTGCGCAGCAGGCCGCCGTGGCCCATGATGATGATGGTCTGCGGAATGGTTTTTTTCAGCACGATTTCGCGCGCCTGCCCGGGCATGTCCGGCGTGGGTGTTTCCGGCATGGCTGCCTTTTCCGGGAGGTTGCCAAAGACGCTGTCGACGAGCCGGGCCAGTTCTTCCGGCGAGATGTCGCCGGCGGCGGTGATGATCAGGTTATCGCGGGCGAACAGCCGCTTGTGCAGGTTGCGCAGGTCGGAGGCGGTAATTGCCGAGATGCCCTTTTCGTCGCCATCGGCATCCAGCGCATAAGGGTGATCGCCGAACAGCGCCTTCCTGAAGGCTGTCCAGGCCTGATGGTTTGGGTCCTGCTGCCTGCTTTTCAGCCCCACGAGCAACTGGCGGCGGATGCGGGCGATGGGTTTCAGGTCGAAGCGCGGGTGGTTGATGGCCAGCGCCAGCAGTCTGAACGATTCGTCGCGGTTGCGCGACAGGGTGCGAAACGAACCGGAGAACCAGTCCTGCCCGGCGGAATGGCTCACGGAGAAGGCCAGCTCCTCCATCTTCTCCTGAAAGGCAGCCGAATCCAGTGTGCCGGCGCCTTCATCGAGCATGGCGGAAAGGAAGTTGGCCAGCCCGCGCTTGCCCGCGGGATCTGCCGCCGCGCCACCCTTGAAGGCGTAGTTGAGCGCAATGATGGGTACGGTGTGATCCTCGGCGAACCACACCTTGAAGCCTTTCGGCGTGATGATTTCCTTCACCTGCACGGCGTGGGCAGGCACCAGCATGATCAGCAGTGCCGCGAAGCCGAGCAGAAGTTGGCGCAACATGCCGCTCATTGTTTCCTTTCCTCACCGGATGTTGCCTTCGCAGGCGCTCTTGCCGCAGGCATTGCCTTCGCAGGCGTTGCCTGTGCGGCGCTGGCTGTCTTGCGTGGCGCGGGCAGCAACCAACCGCTGACGCTGTTGGCGGGCTTGAGCACCTTGCGTGCGGCAGCGAGCATATCCTCGCCGCTTACCGTGGCGATGCGCTCGTCCCATTGCAGCACGCTGTCGATGGTGGAATCGGCAGTCAGCGCCGAACCAAAGATGCGCGCCAGGGCAAATTGCGAATCCAGCGCATAGATGGCCGAGGCGATCATGGCGTTTTTCGTGCGGGTCAGGCGTTTTTCATTGATGCCGTTGGCCAGCACTTCGCGCAATGTGGCGTCGATACGCGCCTCCAGCTTTTCCGGCGAGGTGCCCGGCGCGGGCACGGCATAGATGCCAAAAGTACCATAATCGCGGTCATTGCCGGAGTAGAACGCGCCGGCGAAGGCCGCGACCTGCTCCTGCACCACCAGCTTGCGATACAGCACCGAGGTGGTGCCGCCACCCAAGGCCTCGGCCAGCACATCCAGCGCATGGGCCTCCTTGCCTTTGGCGGTGCGATAGGCCGGGGCCACATAAAGGCGCTGGAAAGTTGGTTGGCGCACGCGCGGATCGCGCATGGTCAGCCGCCGCTCGGTGAGTGGCGGCGGCTCCGGCGTGCGCCAGCGAATGGTTTTCGGCGCGGTGTTCTTCAGCGGCGCATAGTATTTCTCCGCCAGTTTCTTCACCTCTTCCGGCGTTACATCGCCAGCCACCACGACGATGGCGTTGGCCGGGGTGTAGAAACGGCGGTAATGGGCCATAACGTCAGCCAGCGTCAGATGTTCCACGTCGGCCATCCAGCCTACCACCGGGCGGCGGTAGGGGTGGGCGGTGAACAGCGCCGCATACAACCGCTCGGAAAACAGCGCGCGCGGGTCGTTCTCGGTGCGCATGCGGCGCTCTTCCTTGATTACCTCCAGCTCGGTCTTCACGTCCTTTTCCGAAAGCTGGAGGTTGGCGATGCGGTCGGCCTCCAGTTCCATCACCAGCGGCAGGTGCTCCTTGGCGATGCGCTGGAAATAGGCGGTGTAGTCGCGGCTGGTGAAGGCGTTGTCGTTGCCGCCGTGGCGTTTGACGATTTTCGAGAACTCGCCGGGCTTGATCTTCTTCGTGCCCTTGAACAGCAGATGTTCCAAGTAATGTGTCAGGCCGGTCTTGCCTGCCGGTTCGTCCGCCGCGCCGACGCGATACCATACCATGTGGGTAACCACTGGCGCGCGGTGATCGGGGATGACCACCACCTGCATACCGTTGTCCAGGGTGAAAGTGTGCACCTTGACGTTCAGTGCGCGGGCTGGCTGGGCGGCCAGCAGCATCAGCGCGAACAATGTGGCGAGCAGTCGGGGCAGGGGAGCGTGCATCAGTCCTTCCACAGGCTGTCGATGTTGAAGATGGTGCCGTAGCGCGGGTTCTTGCGGCGTTTTTCTTCCTTCAGTTTTTCCGCCAGTTCGCGGTTCAGCTCGCTGACTTTCTTCTTAGTGCCATCGGGCTTGTAGAGGGATATGCCGTGCTTCTTGTAGATGTCGTAGAAGCTGCTTTCGGTGGATGCCGGGGCTACAGGCATGGTGGAGCGCTGGCTGGTGGCGGGTGCAGCGGGTGCGCCAGCGCCACCTGGCGGAGCGCTCAGGCCAGGCGCGCTATCCACAGTGGCCTGTGCAGTGGTTGCGGGGCGAGTGTTTTCTGCCGGTGGGCGCAGATCCAGGTCTGGCGGCACGGAGAGTGGCTGCACGGTGCGCACCCTCGTTTCGTCCGGCGCGCTCTTGCCAATGCCCAGCGTGTCCTGGAACGTGGTTTCGGCGCAGCCCGCCAGCAGCAGAGCCAGCGGAGCCACGGCAATCAGCATTCTGTTGCGTGGTGTCATCATGAGGTTGCCTATGCTGCCGGAGCGTGGCGGGTTTGTGGCAGGGGCCGCAGCTCACGTCAATTTCATGTTTCGTCGTCGCCATTGCTGATGGAATCATACAGGATGAGCAACGCCCCGGCAACGATGGCGACATCGGCCAGATTGAACACATACCACGAGAAGCGGCCTGCGTGAAACCAGAAGAAATCCGCCACCGCGCCGTGCACGATGCGGTCGAGGATGTTGGCTGACGCGCCACCGATGATGAGGCCGATGCCGGCAGCGGGCAACGGACGGCGCTGGCGTGCCAGCCAGAACCACAGGGCGATGGTGATGATGCCGGTAATGCCGATGAGCAGCCAGCGCCCGGCCTCGGAATGTTGAGCAAACCAGCCGTAGGAGATGCCGCGGTTCCAGGCCAGGATGATATCGAAGAAGGGCGCGACCTCGATGCGCGGATATGGCCAGGAATCGATATCGATGATGCCCAGCATCAGCAGCTTGAAGCCCTGATCGCCAATGAAGGCCATCACGGCAAAGACCAGCCCGATGAATGACATTGGCCCGTAAAGAGCGAGCCTGTTGCGCCGTTTGTCGGAACGGGCCGAAGCAGTATCGGTAGT
>JAJRRZ010000249.1 GCA_024279045.1 Alphaproteobacteria bacterium | reverse complement strand
GGGCCATTTCTTGGAATGATCCGGGCCTGCTGGTGAACGCTGCTGCGGGCGTCATCAACGCACTGTGGAGTTTCGTGCTGATCCGCCAGGGGCGCAAGTTGCGTTCGCCGGCGCTGGAGGCCGACGGGCGGCACCTGCGGGAGGATGTGATCACCACCATCGGCGTGTTGGGCGGGCTGCTGCTGGCGGCGTTCACGGGGTGGTACATTCTCGACCCGATCATTGCCATGCTGGTGGCAGTGCACATCCTGCGCGAGGGGTGGGAACTGTTGTGGGAATCTTCGCAAGGGCTGATGGATGCCGCGCCGGACGAGGAAACGCTGGCAAGGGTGAAGGAAGTTATCCGCGCCAATGCCGACGGTGCATCGGAGTTTCACGCGCTGCGGGCGCGGCGGGCCGGATCGGCATTGTTCGTGGAGTTTCACCTGGTGGTGCCGGGGGACATGCGGGTGCGTTTTGCGCACGAGATCTGCGACAGGATCGAGCAGGCGCTGGCGGAGGCGTTCGGCACGGTGCATGCCAGCATCCATGTGGAGCCGGATGTGGCGCAACAGCGCGGGCGGCATGATTCGGTGATGGTGCGGGTGTGCAGCCCGTGCCGCCCGGTGAACATGAAATCGCTCGGCAAGGTGGAGCTGCCCATGCCGCAGCCACGGCCACGACCGCAGTCTCGGCAGAATACGCAGGCGGAGAAATCTTCTTGAACGGCACGGTGGAGATGCTGCGCGGGGCCGACTCGCCGCTGGTGGCGCGGCTGATGCCGTCGCCGAACTTCGGTGTACGGCGCGGTGCGGGTTTCGCGCGGCATGGCATCGACATGGTTGTTTTGCATTACACCGGCTGCCCTTCCGCGGAGGCGGCGGCGCTGTGGATGTGTTCGCCAGAAGCGCAGGTTTCGGCGCATTACCTGGTGGACGAGGATGGAGAGATCATCCAGCTGGTGGCGGAGGAGATGCGCGCCTGGCATGCCGGAGCGGCCTTCTGGGCGGGGGAAGAGGATGTGAACTCGCGCTCCATCGGTATCGAGATCCAGAATGCGGGGCATGTGATGCCGGATGGTGGTTGTGGCGGTGCCGGAGGCGAGGGTGAGGGGGACTTGCCGCCGTATCCGGCGGTGCAGGTGGCGGCGGTGAAGGCGTTGCTGGCGGATATCATGGTGCGGCATGGCATCGCGCCGGTTCGGGTGGTGGGGCATTCCGATGTGGCGCCAGAGCGCAAGGCCGACCCGGGCGAGCATTTCCCCTGGGATGAGCTGGCAAGGGATGGGCTGGCGCTGCCGGTGCCGGAGGAGGCGTTGCCTCAGCCGGTGGCGCCGCCACAGCCGGTGGCGCTGGATGCGGCGGGGGTGGAGCAATTGCAGCGGTTGCTGGTGGAGATAGGCTATGGCGTGCCGGTTTCCGGCAAGGCATGCGGGCGCACGCAAGCCGTGGTGCGAGCGTTTCAGCGGCGGTTCATGCCGCGGCGGGTGAATGGCGTGATCGATACGCAGGTGCTGGCCGTGGCGCGGGTGGTGGCGGAGATGGTTGCCGAGAGAGGCGCCAGCGCCTACATATGAAGAGCTGGCTGGCCGGATGGCCGCCGGAGCGTTCGCTGGTGCATTGCCTGATGCATTGCCGGGTGCTCTGGAGGAAAGTCCGGGCTCCACGGAAACAGGGTGCCGGGTAACACCCGGCGAGGGAAGCCTGGTTCACCCCGTGCGCCGCAAGGCGCATGCGAACCTCAGGGAAAGCGCCACAGAAAGCAGACCGCCGCGCCAGCCCGTGATGGCCGCTCCATCGGGAGACGGGGAACGGGTGAACAGTGCGGCAAGGGTGAAAGGGTGCGGCAAGAGCGCACCGCGCCCCCGGCAACGGGGGCGGCACGGCAAGCCCCACCCGGAGCAAGACCGAATAGGGACGGCAGGCCCATCCGCGTGATGGGCAGGGCGTGTTTCCGGCCCCGCCGTCCGGGTTGGTCGCGCGAGGCGCATGGCGACATGCGTCCCAGATGAATGGCCATCACCTGCCTTCCGGGCAGGGACAGAACCCGGCTTACAGGCCAGCCAGCACCATCAGCCCTCCCGCCGGCTTGGCGGGAGGGCTGTTGCGTTTTCAGACCGGAATGGACGGTCGCGCAGGCCGTTAACGGAGTGTCAAGCCGATGTGAGTCATGGTGCCAACGACTCGTTAACCAAGCCGCCGGTGAACGGTGGCGGGACGAGCTGCGGGGGGCACTGTTTTGCTGGCGATTGCGCGTATGGACAATTCGGACGCAGACGGACAGGCAGCGCCGCGGCATGTGCCGGTGATGCTGGCGGAGGTGATGGAGCATCTCGCGCCGCAGCCGGGCGAGCTGCATGTGGACGCCACCTTCGGCGCGGGCGGCTATGCGCGGGCCATTCTGCAAGTGCCGGATGTGCGGCTGTTCGCCGTGGACCGCGACCCGAACGCCATTGCCGCCGGGCAGATGCTGGCGGCGGAGTATCCGGAACGGCTCACCCTGTTGCCGGGGCGGTTCTCGGAGATGGAAGCGCTGCTGGCGCGGCATGGCGTAGAGGCGGTTGATGGCGTGGTGATGGATCTGGGCGTGTCGTCGATGCAATTGGACGAGGCGGCGCGCGGCTTTTCCTTTCTGCGCGACGGGCCGCTGGACATGCGCATGGAGGCAGAAGGGTTGTCCGCCGCGGAGGTGCTGAACACGTTCCGTGAAGAGGATATCGCCGCCATCCTGAAATCATATGGCGAGGAGCGCCGGGCGCGGCCACTGGCGCGGGCCATTGTGCGCAGGCGCAAGGAAAAGCCGTTCGTTACCACTTTCGACCTGGTGGGGGTGGTGGAGCAGGTGCTGGGTGCGCCCAGGCCGGGCAAGAAGCACCCCGCAACGCGCACGTTTCAGGCATTGCGCATCTTCGTCAACCGCGAACTGGAGGAAGTGGCGCGCGGGCTGCTGGCGGCGGAGCGGCTGCTGAGGCCCGGCGGGCGGCTGGTGGTGGTGAGTTTCCACTCGCTGGAAGATCGCATCGTGAAGCAGTTCTTCAAGGCGCGCACGGGGCGCGGGCAGACGGCCTCACGCCGTTTGCCGCACGAGCCGGAGCCGGTGCCGCCGTCGTTCGTCGATCTGGCGCCGGGTGGTGTGGCGCCGTCGGCTGAGGAAGTGGCGGACAATCCGCGGGCGCGCTCGGCCAGGCTGCGGGCGGGCAGGCGCAGTGATGCGCCGGCGCAGGCGGCATTGCCGCAGCTGCCGAGTGTCGTTCCGGGTGGCAAGAGCAGGTGGGGCGGCAAGGGCAGGGATGGCAAGGTTGCGCCTGCAACGCGCAAACGGGGGAGGCGCAAGCCATGAAGCAGGGATTCATGCGGTTTCTGGGAGGGGTCAACGTGCTGCTGGCATTCGCGCTGGTTGGCGGGGCCTTCTGGCTGTATGGGCGCGAGCATGAAACGCGGCAGGTGGAGCGGCAGATCCAAACCCTGCAACGCGCCACGGCGCTGGAGGAGGAGACCATCCGGCGGCTGGAAATCGAGTGGCAACGGTTGCGCAATCCGCTGCGGCTGGAGCCGCTGGCACGGCTGAAGCTGAATCTGATGCCGCCGGATCCGCTGGTGGTGATGCCACGGGCGCAGGCGCTGGTCATGTTGCCGCTGCGGCCTCCACCAGTGGAGGGCGAGGTTGGCGGAGCTGATGCGGATGTGCTTGCGGACATGGCGGCGCAGGCAGCGCAGGAGCCGGCAGCGGCGGCTGGGGCGGAGCGGATGGAGCCAGCGGAGAGTGCCGCCATGCCCGGTGTCGGGGCAGCCACGGACGAGGCCGTGGCAGGAAGCGATCCGCCGGCAAGCGCACCGGCGGCGCGCCCTGCGGCGGCGGGTGATGCGCTGGGCAACCTGATCAACGGCATCATGCAGGACGGGGGCGGGCAGCCATGACGCAGCAGGCATCGACAGGCACGGCGCAACCCGCACGGCACGCCGAAAGTGGTGGCGGCAGCCGCTTTCTGGTGCGCGAGCCGCGCGCGCGGGTGAAGTTCATCATGGGCGTGTTCATTGCCGCCTATGCCGTGGTGGGGCTGAAAGCCTCGTGGCTGATGCTGCTGAATGACAAGCCGCAACGCAAGGTGGTGGTGCACAAGCAGCAATTGCCGCGCCCGGATGTGGTGGATCGCAATGGGTTGATGCTGGCGGCGGACGAGCCGCGTGCGTCGATCTTTGCCGAGCCGTTTCGCATGGTGGATGTGGATGCGGCGCTGATGGCGTTGATGTCCGCGTTGCCGGATCTGGATGTGGCGAAGCTGCGCAAGCGGTTGTCGAACAAGCGGCGCAAGTTCGTGTGGATTGCGCGCAAGGTGCCGCCAGAGGTGGAAAGCCGCATCATGGCGCTGGGCATTCCCGGCATTCGTATCATGAAGGAGAAGAAGCGCGTCTATCCCGCCGGGCGGCTGGTGGCGCACGTGGTGGGATTCACCGATATCGACAAGCGCGGCATCGCCGGCATGGAGCAGTTCCTGGACAATCGCGGCAAGCTGTTCATGGCCTCGCTGGCCAATGAGTCGGGCAAGGAGGCCAGGCCGGTGGAGCTGGCGCTGGATGCGCGCGTGCAGCAGGCGTTGCGGGCGGAGCTGGCGGCGGCGAAGGAGAAGTTCAAGGCTATTGCCGCGGGCGGGCTGGTGATGGATGTGCGCACCGGCGAGATTCTGGCGCTGGTGTCATTGCCGGATTTCGATCCGGCGGATCGCCGCGAGGCGTTGAAGAAGGATCGCCTGAACCGCATGACGGCGGGCGTTTACGAACTTGGATCGGTGATCAAGGCGGTTACCTTCGCCATGGCGCTGGAGGAAGGCACGGCAACGCTGGAGAAGAAATATGACGCGCGCTTTCCGCTGCAGATCGGGCGGCGCAAGATCCGCGACTATCACGCGCAAAAGCGCTGGCTGAGCGTGCCGGAGATCTTCATTCATTCGTCGAACATCGGCACGGCGAAGATGGCGCTGGAGGTGGGGCTGCAAAAGCACTGGCAGTTTCTGCAGCGGGTGGGGCTGACCGAGCGGTTGCGCACCGAGCTGCCGGAGAGTGCGAAGCCGCTGCTGCCCAGGCGCTGGAGCACGATTGCCTCGGCTACTGCATCGTTCGGTCACGGGTTTGCCGTGCAGCCGCTGCAGGGCGCGCAGGTGATCGCGGCGCTGGTGAACGGTGGCTGGTTGATTCCGCCAACCTTTCTGAAGCGTGATGAGCAGACGGCCATGGCGCTGGCGAAAAAGGTGATCTCGGAAGAGACCTCGCACAAGATGCGCTACCTGTTCCGGCTGAATGCCGTGGACGGGACGGCGAAGCGTGCTGCTGCGCCGGGTTATCGCGTCGGTGGCAAGACGGGCACGGCGGAAAAGGTGATCAATGGGCGTTATTCGAAGGACAATCGGCTGACTTCGTTCATCGGGGCCTTTCCGATGGATGATCCCAAATATCTGATTCTGGTGATGCTGGATGACCCTCGTCCGCTGCCGGAGACGCATGGCTTTGCCACTTCGGGGTGGAACGCGGTGCCCACCGCCGGACGGGTGGTGGCGCGCATCGCTCCGCTGCTGGGTGTGGCGCCGAAGCTGGATACGGAGCAGGCGCAAAAGGAGCTGAAGCTGTGGCGCAGGCTGCATGGCAAGCCGCAAGGCAGTGTGCCGCAGGTGGCGCAGCGGCAGGCGCGGGCGGGCAGGTGAGGTTTTTCATGCCGCTTGCGCCGCGTCTGGCAGGCGGGTTATCAGCAGACAATCCGTAATGCTCGCACTCTCCGTGCAAGGAGCCGGGTATTGGTATTCGGGTTCCGGCAATCACGGTGAGCGCAACTTGAAAGGAAACTGCTTTCTTCAGTTATTGCCCGACTTGAGCTGGCAATTCAGGGTGGCGGGTTTGAGCGTTTGCGGCTCTGGATACCCGGGTCAAGCCCGGGTATGACGCTCAATGAGGCATGACGCTCGGCGCAGGTGTTGCCATATGCTGGCAACAGCCGAGCAATGCCGAATACAATTGCCGTGGTGCGGGTCGGGAAAGGTGATGACTTCGGCCTGACAGGCTTCAATGAACGGGTGGCGCATGGCGCGAGCGTTGAAACATCTGGCGAAGTGCTGCCGCGTGGAGGGTGATGGCGACATCTCCATCAGCGGTCTGGCGCTGGATTCGCGGAAAGTGGCGCCGGGGTATCTGTTCGCGGCGTTGCCGGGCACGCGGCTGGACGGACTGCGGTTCGTGCCGGACGCCATCGAGCGCGGGGCGCGGGCGCTGCTGGTGGCGGAAGATGCGCAACTGCCGCCGTTGGAGCCGGGCATTGCCGTGGTACGCTCGCCCAACCCGGCGCGGGCGCTGGCGCACATCGCGGCGCGATATTACGTGCATCAGCCGGTTACCATCGTTGCCGTTACCGGTACCAACGGCAAAAGCTCCGTGGCGGAGTTCACGCGGCAGATATGGGCGTTCATGGGCTTTCGCGCCGCCGCCATGGGCACGCTGGGCGTGGTCGGGCCGGGGCTGGATGATCTGAACGTGAAGCACACCACGCCGGATGTGATCACCCTGCACGAGAACCTGGCGAAGATGCGCCGGCGCGGTATTTCGCACCTGGCGATGGAGGCGTCATCGCACGGGCTGGCGCAATTCCGCATGGATGGCGTGCGGCTCAGCGCCGGGGGCTTCACCAACCTGTCGCGCGATCACCTAGACTATCACGGCGGCATGGAAGACTACTTCAATGCCAAGATGCGGCTGTTTGGCGAGCTGTTGCAGCCCACCGCCGGGGCGGTGATCAACATGGACGCGCCGGCAGCGCCACGTGTTGCGGAGATTGCCGAACGGCGGCGGTTGCGGGTGCTGGGCGTGGGCGAGGCCGAGGCGGTGGAATCGGGGCTACGGCTGCTGGCGCGGCGGCTGGAAGGGCTGGGCCAGCATCTGCACATTGCCTCGCACAGGCGGGAATATCGCATCTTCCTGCCGCTGGTGGGAGATTTCCAGGCCGCCAACGCCCTGCTAGCGGCGGGGCTGGTGATCGCTTCCGGCGGGCCGGAGGAAGAGGCCGTGCTGGCGCTGGAGCGGTTGCGCGGGGCGCGCGGGCGCATGGAGCTGGTGGGGTGCGCGGCTGCTGGCGCGCCGGTGTTCGTGGACTATGCCCACACGCCCGATGCCCTGGCCCATGCCTTGCGGGCGCTGAAGCCTTATGTGCAGCCCGGTGGGCGGTTGATCGTGGTGTTCGGCGCGGGGGGAGATCGCGACCAGGGCAAGCGCCCCGACATGGGCAGGGCGGCGGCGGAGCTGGCGGACGTGGTGATCGTTACCGACGACAATCCGCGCTCGGAGGATGCGGCGGCAATCCGCGCGCAGGTGCTGGCGGGGTGTCCGGGGGCGCTGGAGGTGGGCGACCGGGCCGAGGCCATCGCGCGGGCGGTGCGGATGCTGGGCGCGGGCGATATCCTGCTGGTGGCCGGCAAGGGGCACGAGACGGGGCAGATTGTCGGAGAGGAAGTGTTGCCGTTT
>JAJRRZ010000248.1 GCA_024279045.1 Alphaproteobacteria bacterium | reverse complement strand
TTCTGCCGTCTGAAGGACTTTCGCCGTATCGCAACCCGCTACGACAAACTGGCCAAAACTTTCC
Source organism: Alphaproteobacteria bacterium (assembly GCA_024279045.1). Taxonomy (GTDB): domain Bacteria; phylum Pseudomonadota; class Alphaproteobacteria; order Rhizobiales; family Aestuariivirgaceae; genus Thermopetrobacter. Next base: position 5,595 of record JAJRRZ010000248.1, on the reverse strand, counting down.
TCGCCGCCATCTGCATAGCTGCAATCGTAACATGGTGGCTCAATTGAGTCCGGAGCCTAGGGTCTGGTCTCAATAAATGAGTGCTTCTCATGGGCATTTTGGCAAAATAGCAGCGTTTTTTCGTTCGCAGGCAATAGTGGAGCTATTGGCAAGAACGAAAAACCGCCTGATATGAAGCCAAAAGGCTCATGGGGAGTGCTCAGGTATTGAGTCCAGACCCTGGCAGGTCATTCCTCCCGCGCCACGTAATGGCCGGATTTGCCGCCTGATTTCTCCAGCAGGCGGATATCGCCGATTGCCGCATCACGCTGCATGGCCTTGATCATGTCATAGATGGTCAGGCAGGCCACGGATGCGGCGGTGAGGGCCTCCATTTCCACGCCCGTCTTGCCGTCGCACTGCACCGTGGCTTCCACGTGGATGCAGCCCGTGGCTTCGTCGATGTCGAAGTCAACCGCCGCCTTGGTGATCTGCAACGAATGACACAGGGGGATCAGCTCGTGCGTGCGTTTTGCCGCCATGATACCGGCGATGCGCGCCGTGGCCAGCACATCGCCCTTCTTCACCTGGTTGTCGATGACCGCGCGCAGGGTCTCGGCGTTGAGCCTCACCATTCCGCCCGCCCGCGCGATGCGCCGGGTGATGGACTTTTGCGACACATCCACCATGCGCGCCGCACCGCTCTCGTCGATATGGGTGAGCCTTTTGCCCGTCATGGCCTGCCTACTCCGTGAAACGTCCCACTTCCTGCCGCTGTGTGCCCAGGCCGGTGGCCGAGAGTTCCATCACGTCGCCCTCGCGCAGGTATACCGGCGGCTTGCGGCCCATGCCGACGCCCGCGGGCGTGCCGGTGGTGATGATATCACCGGGCAGCAGGGTGAAGAAGCGCGATATGTGGGCAATCAGCTCGGCCACGGAGAAGAACATGTCGGCGGTGTTGCCGCGCTGGCGCAACTCCCCGTTCACCTTCAGCTCCAGGTCGATGGCCTGCGGGTCGAGGATTTCGTCGGCGGTAACCAGCCATGGGCCGATGGGGCCGAAGGTGTCGCACGACTTGCCCTTCACCCATTGTCCGCCGCAATCCTTCTGGTAATGGCGCTCGGAAACATCATTGACCAGCAGATACCCGGCCACGTGATCGAGCGCATCCGCCGCCCGCACGCGCCGCGCCGTGCGGCCAATGACCACGCCAAGCTCCACCTCGTGGTCGGCATGGCGCGAGTCGGGCGGCAGCATGACCATGTCATTCGGCCCGATGATGCAACTGGTGTGCTTGGTAAAGACCACTGGCTGTTCGGGCGGCGTTGCGCCCATCTCCTTCGCGTGGTCGGCGTAGTTCAGGCCGATGCCGATGAACTTTTGTGGCCGCGCCACCGGCGGGCCGATGCGCGGAGTGCCTTCCACCGGCGGCAGATCGGCGGTGTTCAACCCGGCGATGCGCTCAAGACAACCCGCCGCCAGGGTTTGTGGGGAAATATCCGGCACGATATGCGAGATGTCGAACAATTTGCCCGCCGCATCCATCAGGACGGGGCGTTCTTCTCCCGGCGGGCCGACGCGTAGCAGTTTCATGTCGCCATGCCTCCCGATGCATCGAGGCCCAGCAGAGTGCGGGTGGCGGCGGTTACGTCCGCCTGGCGCATCAGGCTCTCGCCAACCAGGAAGGCCCGCGCACCGGCGTCCTGTTGCAGGCGCAGAATGTCTTCATGGGTGAAGATGCCGCTTTCGGCCACCAGCAGGCGATCCTTCGGCACCAGGCGTGAAAGCTCTATTGTTGTATCAAGAGATACATAAAAGATCTTGAGATTTCGATTGTTAACGCCCATCAGCGGCGTTTGCAGTTGCAGGGCGCGCTCCATCTCTGCGGCATCGTGGCTTTCCACCAGCACATCCATGCCCAGTTCCAGCGCCGCTGCCTCCAGCTCTGCGGCCAGCGCATCATCGATCATCGCCATGATCAACAATATGGCATCCGCCCCGTGGGCGCGGGCTTCGAATACCTGCCACACGTCCAGCATGAAATCCTTGCGCAGGACGGGCAGGGCTGTGGCCTGGCGCGCGGCGCGCATGTAGTCCAGCGCGCCCTGAAACCACGGCGCATCGGTGAGCACCGAGAGGCAGCTTGCGCCGCCGTCCTCGTAGGCGCGGGCCAGGGCAGGGGGGTCGAAATCGGCGCGGATCAGGCCCTTCGACGGCGAGGCCTTCTTGATTTCGGCAATCAGGGCGGGGTGCGAGCCATGTGCCGCCGTTTCGCGCAAGGCGCGGGCAAAGCCGCGCGGCGGGTCTTGCGCGGCGATCATCTCCTCGAAATCGGCGATGGAGAAACGCCGCTTTCCTTCCGCCACCTCCTCGCGCTTGCTGGCGGCAATCTTTTGCAGGATGTCGGTCATGCGCAGGTTGTTAGCTTGGCATGGTGCTGTATGGCAAGGTGGAACAGGCCATGTTCTTGTCATATCATGTAATACGGCGACTACATTCATGCAGAAAGGAAAGCTTCGCAATGAGGAATCGGTTCACTGCCATCATCGAGAAGGCTCCCGAAGGAGGCTATTGGGCCATCTGTCCGGAAATCCCCGGTGCCAATGGGCAAGGAGAAACGGTGGAAGAAGCCAAGGAAAGCCTGCGTCAGGCGATCGAACTCATCCTGCGGGACCGTCGCGAGGATGCCATGCGTGGTCTGCCCGAAGATGTGCTGTGTGATGTGGTGGAAGTGGCATGAAAAGGCGCGAGCTGGAAAAGCGCCTGCGCATGGCCGGTTGCTACCTGAAACGTGAAGGTGCGGCGCATTCCCTATGGATCAACCCTCATACCGGTGTGGTGGAGGCCGTGCCGCGCCATACCGAGATCAAGGAGCCACTTGCGCGAAAGATATTGAAAAGCCTGGAAGTGGAAGAATAACAACGATCACCAGGTCAGGCGTTGGATACTTCCACCAATTTGTTCAGTGTTCGGATAGCCCGGCCCTCATCAATGGCCGCCTCGGCGATTTCCACGCCCTCGCGCATGCCCCGCGCCTTGCCGGCAACAATGAGCGAGGCGGCGGCATTGAGCAGCACCGCGTCGCGATAGGCATTGCGCTCGCCATTCAGCACGGCGCGCAGGGCCGCTGCGTTGTGTTCGGCATCACCGCCGCGGATCTCCGCGAAATCGTGGCGCGGCAGGCCGGCCTCTTCCGGCGTGATCTCGAAGGTGTGCACCTTGCCATCGCGCAGTTCCGCCACCTGCGTCGGCCCGCTGGGAGAGATTTCGTCCAGCCCGCCGTCGCCGTGCACCACCCATACCCGCTCGCTGCCCAAAGCGCCGAGCACCTCCGCCAGCGGTTGCAGCCAGTGCGGCGAGAACACACCGGTCATCTGCCACTTCACGCCCGCCGGATTGGACAGCGGGCCCAGCAGGTTGAAGATGGTGCGGGTGCCAAGCTGCACCCTGGCTGGGCCCACGTGCTTCATCGCCGCGTGGTGCATCGGCGCGAACATGAAGCCGATGTTGGCCTCCCTGATGCAGCGGCTGATTTGTTCCGGGCCCAGCTCGATGTTCACGCCAAGCGCGGCCAGCACGTCCGCCGCGCCGGATTTCGACGACAGCGCTCGGTTGCCATGCTTGGCCACCGGCACACCAGCGGCGGCCACCACGAAGGCGGTGGCCGTGGAAATGTTGTAGGAGCCGGAGGCATCACCACCGGTGCCGACGATGTCGATGGCATCCGCCGGCGCCTCCACCGGCGTCATCTTCGCCCGCATCACCTCCACCGCGCCGGTGATCTCTTCCACCGTTTCACCACGCACGCGCAAGGCCATCAGCAGGCCGCCGATCTGCGCCTCGCTGGCTTCACCGCTCATCATCACCTCGAATGCCTCCCGCGCCTGTTCACGGCTGAGCGGCTGGCCGGTGGCGGCCTGGGCAATGAAGGGTTTCAGCGCGTCGGACATGGTGGAATCTCCCCTGTGCGGTGATGATGCACTGCCGCTGCCCATCAATGGCCACGGCAGGGAGCTTGTCAAGCACTGCTGTCCGCTGAGCGGGCTGCCTTGCCTGCCGCGGGCAGTTCGCCACGGTCGAACATCTCCGGCGGCAACGAGCGCACGTGCAGATCGCGCTGCGGGAAGGGGATCTCGATACCTGCCTGCTTCAGCTCGCGGAAGATGGCGAAGCGCAAATCGGAAGCGGTGGAAGCCAGGTAGCCAGCATCGCCGATATACACGCGCAACTCGAAATCCAGCGAATTGTCGCCGAAACCGGTGAACAGCACGAACGGCGCCGGATTGGCCAGCGCCCGCGGGTGGGCCTTGGCGCATTTCAGCAGGATTTCGGACACTTCATCCGGGTCGGCATCGTAGGAGACGCCCACCGGCACCCGCACCCGGCCCATGCGCGTGGCGTGGAACCAGTTGCTCACCGGCTCGGAGATGAGCTGCGAGTTGGGGATGATGATGGTGCAGCGGTCGAAGGTTTCGATCTCCGTGGAGCGCACCTTGATGCGCCGCACCACGCCTTCGCCGCCGGAAACCTGGATCCAGTCGCCGGACTTGATGGGCCGCTCGGCCAGCAGGATCAGGCCGGAGACGAAGTTGTTGACGATGGTCTGCAGGCCGAAGCCGATGCCGATGCCCAGCGCGCCGCCGAACAGCGCCAGCGAGGCGAGGTTGACGCCGGCCACGGAAATGCCCACCAGAAACGCCCCGACAATGCCGGAATAGCGCGCCACGGTAAGGATGGAATGACGGATGCCGTCGTCCAGCTCGGCGCGCGAGAGCACCCGCCGGTCCAGCCAGATGACCAGCAGCCGCATCACCACCAGGCCAATGAAGAACACCATCAGCCCCAGCAGGATGTTGACCGGCTCGATCTGGATATTGCCCACCTTGAAGCCGAAGAAGAACTGGCGCAGCGTGCTGAACACATCGGAGATGTTCACCGCCCACTGCATCAGGATCAGTGGCAGGCCGACCAGCAGCGTGGCGATGTCCACCAGCGTGGAGAAGGCGACACTGGCGCGGGTGATGCTGCTTTCGGAAAACAGCAGATTCTCGCGCAGGAAGCGTCCGACGGGCGTGCGCGGGTCGAAGGCGCTCTTTACCAGTGCATCGGCCAGATGATGCAGCAGGTAGAGAGCGCTGGCCAGCGCCGCGGTGAAAACCAGTTGCCGGGCGATGAAGTGGGCCAGCGCAATGTAACCCGCCAGCAGCGCCAGCATGGTGATCAGCTGCAACAGCAAAACCACGTGAAAGACATAGCGTGTCCAACCGAACAGGAAGGTATCGGGTGAGGCAGTGCTTTCCGCCTGGGCTGGCAGCGCCTGGAGCATGTCATCCCGCGCGTCTGCGTCTTCCACGCCGGATAGCGGCTTGCTGCGGCGGATGGCGGCGATGAACAGGAATACCAACGCCACGTTGAGCAACGCCATGAAAGCGCTCCAGCCCTCCGAGAAGGCCAGAGGCAGGAACAGATCCGGCGCGATACGGGTGAGAAACAGGTCGAGCCCGTGCAATGCGGCAATGGTCGCCGCCAGGCGATAGGCCCGCCGCGCGCCGGCATCGTCCATGTCCACCAGCCGCATGTGCGGTGTGCGTGGGCGGAAAATCCCGCGTGCCAGGG
>JAJRRZ010000014.1 GCA_024279045.1 Alphaproteobacteria bacterium | reverse complement strand
TGCCGACCGCGCTGAACTGGCGTGCGGCGGCTCGTGAACAGAGAATCGGAGGAGAAGAACCATGGCCATGATTACCTTGCGGCAGTTGCTGGACTATGCCGCGGAACATGACTTCGGCCTGCCGGCCTTCAACATCAACAATATGGAGCAGGGTATTGCCATTCTGGAGGCGGCGAAAGAGACCGACTCGCCGGTGATCCTACAGGCGTCGCGCGGCGCGCGCAGCTATGCCAACGACATCATGCTGCGCCACATGATCCAGGCGCTGGTGGAAATGTATCCGGACATTCCCATCGTCATGCATCAGGATCATGGCAACAGCCCGGCCACCTGTCTGTCGGCCATCCAGAACGGCTTCACTTCGGTGATGATGGATGGCTCGCTGGAGGAAGACGCCAAGACCCCGGCATCGTATGACTACAACGTGGGCGTAACCTCCAAGGTTACGGAAATGGCGCACTGGCTGGGCGTGTCGGTGGAGGGCGAGCTGGGCTGCCTCGGCTCGCTGGAGACCGGCATGGGCGACAAGGAGGACGGCCACGGTTTCGAGGGCAAGCTGGAGAAGGATCAGCTGCTGACCGATCCGGACGAGGCGGCGGACTTCGTGGCCAGGACCAAGGTGGACGCGCTGGCCGTGGCGGTGGGCACCTCGCACGGCGCCTACAAGTTCACCCGCCCGCCGACCGGCGATATTCTGGCCATCGACCGCATTGCCGAGATCCACGCGCGCATTCCCAACACGCACATCGTGATGCATGGTTCTTCCTCGGTGCCGCAGGAGCTGATCAAGCTGATCAACGACTATGGCGGCGCCATTCCGGAGACCTACGGCGTGCCGGTGGAAGAGCTGGTGCGGGCCATCAAGATGGGCGTGCGCAAGATCAACATCGACACCGACCTGCGCCTGGCGGCCACGGGCCAGTTCCGCAAGGTGGCGAAGGAGCAGCCGAAGGAGTTCGACCTGCGCAAGTTCCTGAAGCCCGCCATGGAGGCGATGAAGCAGGTGTGCAAGGATCGCTACGAGGCCTTCGGCTGCGCCGGGCATGCCAGCAAGATCAAGCCGATCCCGATGAGCGAGATGGCCAAGCGCTACGCCGCCGGCGAGCTGGACCCGACGGTTGCGCCGGGCAAGGCAGCGGCGGAATAAGCGCCACGGCACGATCATTGCGGCGCAAGGTCTGGCGCATCCCGGCCTTGCGGGCGCAACAGGCGATATACCACGCGGCAGGCGGCTCTTCATGGGTCGCCTGTTTTTTGTCTGCACTGCCGCCGCCGGATGGGCTTTCCAATTCTTTCCGGAACGTTTTTCTGCGGTGCCGTAGTGCTTGAGCATCGGGAAACGTTCGGGCGGGGCTGCAAAACTCGACCAGTCAGGGGGGCTGCTGAGGGCGGCAGCTGGCGGGAAGGGTCAGGGAAGGTGGGCGATGCGGGTGAGTTCGGTATGCAGGGTAGCGTCGTCCAGTTCGTCCAGTGGCAGGGCCATGAAGGCGGTGATGCGGCGGTGGAGTTGCTCATAGGCGGTGAGAAAGGCGGCGCGGATGTCGGCGTCGCTGCCCTGTGCGGCGGCGGGGTCGGGGATGGGCCAGTTGGAGCGCACGGCAGGGCCAGGAAAGACCGGGCAGGGCTGGCGCGCGGCGTTGTCGCAGACGGTGAAGACGAAGTCGATGCGTGGCGCGCCGTCGCCGGTGAATTCCTCCCAGCCTTTCGAGCGCAGGCCGGTGGTGTCGTGGCCTTTCTCGCGCAGGATGGCCAAGGCATGAGAGTTCACGCGGCCCGTGGGGTCTGCGCCAGCACTGTAGCCACGGAAAAACACCTGTCCGTTGTTGCGGCCCAGATCATTCACCAGCACCTCGCCGATGATGGAGCGCGCCGAATTGCCGGTGCACAGGATGAGCACATTGTGCGTGGTCATGCGTTTGCTCCCGTGTTCTTCGCAAGAAGCACGAAGCCTTTTCCTGAAATGTGATTGCCTGCCTGGGCGGCGGGGTCAAGCAGGGGAGCATCAGTGCAAGTGCTTTTGGCATCATCTGACGTTTCATGTGCGTGGCAACGTCTCCGTTTGCGTCGTACCCGTCTTGCTCCGGGGCTGTAGAGCAGGGGAGGCATGCATTTGCTGCCCTGGATTGGTGGGGCAAGCCCGGCAATGACGAGATAGAGAGCATTTTGTCATGTTTCTCGTCGCAATCATTCCAGATACAATTGGCCATTGCTGGATGGGGAGGTTCAGCCCTCTTCGGAATGTTTTCAGCGGTGCTGCTTGCTTGAGTGCCGGGAGGTGTTCGGGTCGGGATTGCAAACCCCAACCCGCTGAATAGTGTGTCAGGCCAGCTATGCAAATTGGAATAATTCAAGAATGTATTGACAGCCCCCTTTATATGGAATAATTCTAATTTGCGTCATGTGGTGGCGCGCTGGAGTGCCTGCTTGAGGCAGGGGGCATTCGGGTGGCCGCTAAGGACAAGGGCGTTCCAGTGGCTGCTTTGGTCGGGGGCATTCCGGTGCGTGCATCGGCACATGGCGCGCGGGCGTGGGTGGCCACGCCGCGGTCAGGCAAAGGAGGATAACAGCTATGTTGAACAAGGCAGGGAAGTGTCCGGTGGCGCATGGGGCGTTTCGCCAGACGACGCTGAAGGGCAATGGCGTGCGGGACTGGTGGCCCAATCAGCTCAACTTGCGCATTCTGGAGCAGAATACCGAGGCCATGCGTCCGGTGCCGGCGGATTTCGATTACCGCGAGGCGTTCTCGAAGCTCGACCTGGAGGCGGTGAAGGCTGATCTGCGCGCGGTAATGAAGGAGTCGAAGGACTTCTGGCCCGCCGATTATGGCCATTATGGCCCGCTGTTCATCCGCATGGCGTGGCACGCGGCGGGCACCTATCGCGTGTTCGATGGGCGTGGCGGCGGCAATACGGGCAACCAGCGTTTCGCGCCGGTGAACAGTTGGCCCGACAACGTGAACCTGGACAAGGCGCGGCGTCTGCTGTGGCCGGTGAAGAAGAAGTATGGCGATGCCATCTCCTGGGCCGACCTTATCATCCTGGCCGGGGATGAGGCCATGCGCGACATGGGCTTCAGGACACTGGGCGTGGCCGGTGGCCGGGTGGACATCTGGGAGCCGGAAGAGGATGTCAACTGGGGCCCGGAGACAGAATGGCTGGCCGACGAGCGTCATCCCGATGGCGAACTGCTCAATCCGCTGGCTGCCGATCACATGGGGCTGATCTATGTCAATCCGGAAGGGCCGAATGGTGAGCCGAACGTGCTGAAGTCCGCGGAGTTCATCCGCCGCAGCTTTGCGCGCATGGGCATGAACGACGTGGAGACGGTGGCGCTGATTGCCGGTGGGCACACCTTCGGCAAGACGCACGGTGCGGACAGCGTGGACAAGCTCGGCCCGGAGCCGGAAGGCGCGTCGCTGGAGGAGCAGGGCCTTGGCTGGAAGGGGCCGAAGGGCGCGGAAGGTGTCATCACCTCCGGGCTGGAAGGTGTGTGGACGCCGACACCGACACAGTGGGACAACACCTTCCTCACGCTGCTGTTCAAGTATGACTGGAACCTGGTGAAAAGCCCTGGTGGTGCGTGGCAGTGGGAGGCGGTGAATCCGGCGGAAGAGGACATGGTGCCCGATCCGTTCGACCCGCAGAAGAAGATGCCGCCGGTGATGCTGACCACCGACCTGGCGTTGCGCATGGATCCGGTATACGAGCCGATTGCCCGGCGCTTCCGCGACAATTTCGACGAATTCGCGGAAGAGTTCGCCAAGGCGTGGTTCAAGCTGATCCATCGCGACATGGGGCCGCGCTCGCGCTACCTGGGGCCGGATGCGCCGAAGGAGGATTTCATCTGGCAGGATCCGTTGCCGGAGCGCGACTTCGACGTGGTGGACGAGGGCGACATCGCCGAGCTGAAGAAGCGCATTCTCGACTCCGGTCTGTCGGTGCGCGAGCTGGTCTATACGGCGGTGTCCGCGGCGCTGACCTATCGCGACTCCGACAAGCGCGGAGGAGCCAACGGGGCGCGCATCCGCCTAGAGCCGCAGAAGGGCTGGCTGGTGAACGAGCCGCAGCAACTGGACAAGGTGCTGGGCGTGCTGGAAGGCATCCGCGAGGGCTTCAACGCGGCGCAGTCGGGCAACAAGCGCATCTCGCTGGCCGACATGATCGTGCTGGGTGGCTGCGCGGCGGTGGAGAAGGCGGCGCGCGATGCCGGGCATGATGTAACCGTGCCGTTCACGCCGGGCCGGGTGGATGCCGAGCAGGAGCAGACGGATGTGGAGTCGTTCGAGTATCTGGAGCCGGTGGCCTGTGGCTTCCGCAACTATGTGAAGCCGGGCTGCGAGGGGCTGGAGCACGAGCGCGTGCTGGTGGACAAGGCGCAGCTTCTCACGCTCACGGTGCCGGAGATGACGGTGCTGGTGGGTGGCCTGCGGGCGCTGGGCGTCACCTTCGGCAACGTGCCGCATGGCGTGTTGACGGAACGGCCCGGCCAGTTGACGAACGATTTCTTCGTCAACCTGTGTGATCTCGGCATCGAGTGGCGTCCGGTGGAAGATCAGCCGGGACTGTATGAGGCCATCGACACCGCCACGGGCAAGCGCAAGTGGACGGGCACGCGGGTGGATCTGGTGTTCGGCGCCAATTCGCAACTGCGGGCGCAGAGCGAATATTACGCGCAGGACGACAAGACGGAGCAGTTCGTCGCCGACTTCATCCGCGCCTGGGACAAGCTGATGATGCTGGATCGCTTCGATGTGAACTGGCGCTGATTTTTTCGCCGGCGTGCGCCGAAGAATCCGGCATGACATGAAACGCGAAATGAACGGGGGCGGGCCATGACGGTCTGCCCCCGTTGCCTAGGCTCTGTGGACGAATTTTATCCAGATGAAGGCGCAGACGAGGGCAAGCATTGATGCGAAATTGGCAGCTGTTTTCTCGCAGCGCAGGGCAATTCTCTTGAACCGTTTGATTTTCCCGAACAGCTGC
>JAJRRZ010000247.1 GCA_024279045.1 Alphaproteobacteria bacterium | reverse complement strand
CGCGCATCGAGCAGCTGTTCGGGAAAATCAAACGGTTCAAGAGAATTGCCCTGCGCTGCGAGAAAACAGCTGCCAATTTCGCATCAATGCTTGCCCTCGTCTGCGCCTTCATCTGGATAAAATTCGTCCACAGAGCCTAGGAAGCTTCACCTCCCTTTCTATATCTCCCTTTATAATTTTACTTAATCTCTTGTATGGAAGATCTTCAAAATGTACACATCTGGAAAAAATATCATAATTTTCTTCGCCTAATATACATATTTTTGACCCAAAGCTTGATTTTCCACTCCCTTTATACCCAAGTATTAAAAATTTATCTTCGTATAATATTTCGTTTAAATAATTATTTGGATCATGAAAACCTTCTTTTAGCAATATTGGCGCCTGTTTGTATTCCAGCTCTGCGCTTGCATATCCAAATTTTATACTTTTAAACTTACCCATTAATTCTCCCTCTCTCTTTTCCAGCGAGGAATCAGATTCCTGTCCCCAAGCACATTGTCCACTCTAGCAACAGGGGGCCAGTATTTGTCAAGTTCGACCCAGGGTAGCGGGAAGCAGGCGGTGGCCTTGTCGTAGGGGCGGGGCCAGTCGCCGTGCAGCAGGTGCGGGGTGTGCGGGGCGTTTTTCAGCGGGTTGTCGTCCCTTTCCCATTCGCCCTTCGCCACCTTGTCAATTTCTTTGCGGATGGTGATCATCGCTTCGATAAAGCGATCCAGCTCCTCCCTGCTTTCCGATTCCGTCGGCTCGATCATCAGCGTGTCGGGCACCGGCCAGCTCATGGTGGGGGCATGATAGCCATAGTCCACCAGCCGCTTGGCCACGTCTTCCACCGTGATGCCCGTTTCCGCCTTTATCTGGCGCAGGTCGATGATGCACTCGTGCGCCACCCAGCCGCCGGGGCCGGTGTAGACCACCGGATAATACGGCTGCAGCCTGCGGGCGATGTAGTTGGCGTTGAGCATGGCCAGTTGCGTGGCGCGCTTCAGCCCGTCCGCGCCCATCAGGCGGATGTAGCACCACGAAATGGTGAGGATCAGCGCGCTGCCCCACGGCGCGGCGGCCACCTGGCCGATGGTATCCTCGTAGCGCGCCGCCGCCGGGTTGACGCCATCCACCAGCACATGCCCGGGCAGGAACTTCGCCAGGTGCGCCTTCACGCCGATGGGCCCCACACCCGGCCCGCCGCCACCGTGGGGGATGGCGAAGGTCTTGTGCAGGTTCAGGTGGCACACATCCGCCCCCAGCTCCGCCGGGCGCACGAAGCCGACCAGCGCGTTCATGTTCGCGCCGTCGAAATACACCTGCCCGCCGTGTGCGTGGACGATGTCGCAGGCCTCGCGGATGGTATGCTCGAACACGCCATGCGTGGACGGATAGGTTACCATGAACGCCGCCAGCGCATCGGCGTGTTTCGCCGCCTTCGCGCGCAGGTCGTCAAGGTCGATGTTGCCGTCGTCGTCGCACTTCACGCTCACCACCTTCAGCCCCGCCATTGCCGCCGAGGCCGGGTTGGTGCCGTGCGCCGAGGTGGGGATGAGGCAGATATTGCGCCCACCCTCGCCGCGCTCGGCATGATAGCGCTTGATCACCAGCAGCCCGGCATATTCCCCCTGGCTGCCGGCATTGGGCTGAAAGCTCATGGCATCGAAGCCGGTGAGCGTGCACAGGTAATGCTCCAGCTCCTCGATGAGCTGCTGATAACCCTGCGCCTGCTCCAGCGGCGCGAAGGGGTGGATGTGCGCGAACTCCCGCCAGCTCAGCGCCTGCATTTCGGTGGCGGCATTGAGCTTCATGGTGCACGAGCCCAGCGGGATCATCGAGCGGTCAAGCGCGATGTCCTTCGCCTGCAGGCGGCGCAGATAGCGCATCATCTCCGTTTCGGAATGATAGCTGTTGAACACCGGATGGATGAGGATCTCATCGCGGCGCAGCAGGTCTTCGGGAATGCCGCGCCGCGCCCGGGTGTCGATCTCGTAGATGTCGTCCGGGTTGCCCAGCACGTGCGGGAAGAACACGCGGATCAGGCGGATTACCTCGGAGCGGCGGGTGGTTTCGTCGGTACTGATGCTCACGTGGTCGGCATCGGCCACGTGGATGTTGATGCGCTGCTCGCGGGCGCGCGCCGCATACCAGTGCGCCCGGCCCGGCACCTTCACGGTGATGGTGTCGAAGAAGCGCTCGTTGACGATCTCGTATCCATGCTCGGCCAGCGCGGTGGCGATGATTTCGGCATAGCGGTTGGTGCGCATGGCGATCTGGCGCAGTTTCTCCGGCCCGTGATAGACGGCGTAGAAGGCGGCCAGGTTGGCCAGCAGCACCTGCGCGGTGCAGATGTTCGAGGTGGCCTTCTCGCGGCGGATGTGCTGCTCGCGTGTCTGCAGCGCCATGCGCAGCGCCAACCTTCCCTCGGCATCGCGCGAGACGCCGATGACGCGCCCGGGCATCTGCCGCACGTAATCGGCGCGGGTGGCCAGCCAGGCCGCATGCGGCCCGCCATAACCCATCGGCACGCCGAAGCGCTGCGCCGAGCCGATGGCGATGTCCGCGCCCATCTCGCCAGGCGATTTCAGCAGCACCAGCGAGAGAATGTCCGCGGCGATGATGGACAGGGCGCCGGCCTGCCGCAGGCGCTCGCACACCGGGGAGAAGTCGTGGATGTCGCCACGCTTGCCGGGGTATTGCAGCAGCGCGGCGAATACCTCTTTGGCGTTCAGGTCGTTGAACGGATCGCCGACAACCACCTTGAAGCCGAAGTGTTCCGCCCGTGCCCTGACCACCGCCAGCGTCTGGTCGAACACGCCTTCATCGACGAAGAACACGTTGCCGCGCTTGCCGCGGGTAATGCGCTGGGCCATGGCCATGGCCTCCGCCGCTGCCGTGGCCTCGTCCAGCAGCGATGCGTTGGCCACCTCCAGCCCCGACAGGTCGGAAATCATGTGCTGAAACGTCAGCAACGCCTCCAGCCGGCCCTGGCTTACCTCCGCCTGATAGGGCGTGTAGGCGGTATACCAGCCGGGGTTTTCCAGCACCCGGCGCTGGATCACCTTCGGCATGATGCAGCCGTAATAGCCCTGGCCGATCATGGAGACCATCACCCGGTTGCGCCGGGCAATGGCCATCAGGTCGGAGATGCAGTTGCGCTCCGACACCGCCGGCGGCAGGCAGAAACCGCGCTCGGTGCGGATGTCGGCGGGGATGATGCGCTCGACCATGTCGTCGAGGTCATCCGCCCCCACCACCTCGAGCATCTCCGCGATGTCGTCCTCGCGCGGGCCGATGTGGCGCGGAATGAAGTTCGCACCGGGCTGCAGGTCTTTCAGGCTGGGGCGCTTGCGTGTGGTCATGGCGGGGTCAGGCCTCTTCCTTGACGAAGGCTTCGTAAGAAGCGGCGTCCATCAGCTCGTTCAGCTCATCCGCATCGGAGAGCTTCACCTTGAAGAACCATCCTTCGCCTTCCGGATCTTCGTTCACCTTGCCCGGCTCGCTCTCCAGCGCCTCGTTGATTTCCACCACCTCGCCGGAAACGGGGGCATAGACATCGGACGCCGCCTTCACCGACTCCACCACGCCAGCCTCGCCACCGGCCTCCACTTCCGTTCCCACCTCCGGCGTTTCGACGAAGACGATGTCGCCCAACTGCTCCGCGGCGTGCTTGGTGATGCCCATCGTGGCGATGTCGCCGTCTACCTCCACCCATTCATGTTCCCTGGTGTAAAGCCTGCTCATGCTGCTGCTCCCTGCTGCTGTGTCCGTTGGATAAAGCCTCTCGTGATGTCTCTTGTGGCGCCTTCAGGCCATGTGCCTTTGCATCATGCCTTCGGGCGGCGCTTGTAGCCCGGTTTGGTGAAGGTGGGGCTGGCCACCCGCGCCTGCGCCTCGCGCCTGCCGGCGCGCAATGTTACGGGGGTGTCCTTCGTTGCATGTCCGCTGGCGACATAGCCCATGGCCACCGGCGCGCCCACCGTCGGGCCGAAGCCGCCGGAGGTGATGTTGCCGATCTGCGCGCCATCCGCCGCCAGCACCGCTGCTCCGGTGCGCATCGGCGCGCGGCCCTCGATGGCAAACCCCACCCGCTTGCGTGCCGGACCTTCGGCCAGCTCCTTCAGGATGCGCTGGCTGCCCGGAAAATCGCCCGCCTCGCGGCGGCGCTTGCCAATGGCCCATGTGAGCGCTGCTTCCACCGGCGAGGTGCTCTCGTCGATGTCGTTGCCATACAGGCACAGGCCCGCCTCCAGCCGCAGCGTGTCGCGCGCGCCCAGTCCGGCGGGTTTCACCTCCGGCTCGCCCAGCAGCAGCTCGGCCAGCGCCTCGGCCTGATCGGCAGCCACGGAAATCTCGAAGCCGTCTTCGCCGGTATAGCCGGAACGCGAGATGAAGGCGGGAATGTCGCCGATATCGCCTGCCATTGCCTCCATGAAGAAGAGATCGGCCACCGCCGGGCAGTGCCGCGCCAGCGCCGCTTCCGCCCGTGGCCCCTGCAGGGCGAGCAGCGCGCGTTCGGCGTGCTCGACAAGCTCCACCCCGGCGGGCAGCACGGCGCGAATGGCCTCGGCATCCACCTGTTTGCGCGCGGCATTGAGCACCAGCAGCAGACGACCTTCCGCGCCATCATCACCAGTGGCTGCGGGCGGACGGGTAACCATCAGATCATCGATGATGCCGCCCTGTTCGTTGAGCAGGAAACCATAGCGCATGCGCCCGGGCGCCAGCTCCAGCAGGGCGGCGGGGTTGAGCTGTTCCAGCGCGCGGGCCACCGACTGCCAGTCGGCGCCGATCAGCTCCGCCTGGCCCATGTGCGATACGTCGAACAGCGAGGCCTGCGTGCGCGTATGGGTATGCTCGGCGATGATGCCTTCATATTGCACCGGCATCAGATATCCGGCGAAGGGCACCATGCGCGCGCCCAGGCGCTCGTGCAGGGCATGCAGCGGGGTTTTCAGCAGATCATCGGCACTTGCGTGGGCCTGGCCGGACATGAGGGCTTCTCCCGTAACGGTTCAGCAGCAAACGACGCGCCCAAGGCCGCAACGGGACATTCCCGCCACCAACCTTACACGACAGGCGCGCCCCCTCTGTCCGAAACCTGAGAGATTTCACCGCCAGGCCCATGACAAGGCCCGCTCGGCTTACCCCCTTCGGTGGGCCGGGCCGACCAAGGCCAGCCTGGCCACTCTCCAGAGCTCCCGCAGAAACAGCCCGCAAGCCACCTCTCGTCCCGCGGTCCTTTTGCCTGAGAGTTTCCGGGGCGGTTGCTCCTTCGGCGGCGCCGCCAACCAGGGCAACGATTGTTGCGCCAGCGGCCAGGGCGGCACACTCTCCCGCGGGACTTGACGGGAAGAGCTTGCCCATTACGTCCCCCAGCGGCGCGCGCGAGTCAAGAGGGAGGAACGGTTTTCCACGCAACGGAGCGTTCCGGCTGTCTCTCGCGATGGCGCGCGGTATATGTTAGGACTTCCAGAACAAGAGGAGCAGGCGCGCCATGAGCACCACCACCGACAACACGGTCGGAAACATGAGCGGCAACGCCGCCACCGATGCCGCCGCCGGGGCCATCACCCTGCTGCTGGCCGCGCCTCGTGGTTTCTGCGCCGGGGTGGAGCGGGCCATTGCCATTGTCGAGGAAGCGCTGAAGCGTTTCGGCGCGCCGGTCTACGTGCGCCACGAGATCGTCCACAATGCCCACGTGGTGGAAGGGTTGAAGGCGCGCGGGGCGGTGTTCATCGACGAACTGGACGAACTGCCCGATGGCTGCGACCGCCCGGTGATCTTCTCCGCCCACGGCGTGGCCCGCGCGGTGGTGGAAGAGGCGCGCGCGCGCAACCTGTTTCATATCGACGCCACCTGTCCGCTGGTGTTCAAGGTGCACCACGAGGCCCAGCGCCATCACGCCGCCGGGCGGCATGTGCTGCTCATCGGCCATGCCGGGCACCCCGAGGTCATCGGCACCATGGGCCAGTTGCCCGGCGGGGCCATCACCCTGATCGAGACCGTGGCCGATGCCGAAGCCGTGCAATTGCCCGAAGACGCCGCGGGCGTGGCCTATGTTACGCAGACGACGCTGTCGGTGATGGACACCGCCGAAATCATCGCCGTGCTGCAGCGCCGCTTTCCGGACATGCGCGGCCCCTCGCAGGAAGACATCTGCTATGCCACCACCAACCGGCAGGAAGCGGTGCGGGCGCTGGCCGAGCGCTGCGACATGGTGCTGGTGGTGGGCGCGCCGAACTCGTCCAACTCGCGCCGCCTGGTGGAGGTGGCGCGGCGCTTTGGCGCGGCGGCACAACTGGTGGAATCGGCGGCGGATATCGATTGGCAAGACGTGCG
>JAJRRZ010000246.1 GCA_024279045.1 Alphaproteobacteria bacterium | reverse complement strand
GCTTGGCGCATGGCCAGGTGTGGCGCAAAGG
This sequence comes from Alphaproteobacteria bacterium, assembly GCA_024279045.1. Lineage (GTDB taxonomy): Bacteria > Pseudomonadota > Alphaproteobacteria > Rhizobiales > Aestuariivirgaceae > Thermopetrobacter. Next base: position 3,196 of record JAJRRZ010000246.1, on the reverse strand, counting down.
CCACACCTGCGCGCCATTCATGGGCTGGCCGGATTTCTGCCATTTTCCGAACCGAATCCCCGCCGATAGAGATGCTGTCATTTCAAGCGGCAGGGCAGGCACCATCATCCGCGCGAGGAGGCGTGGTGGCATGCGTCCTGCGCCGTCCGGGGGCGGGGACACGAACGGCAACAACCGCACAACCAAGGGGCTGGGTGGCGATGGATGCAAAGGTGAAGATCGACAAGAGCAGACTGCCCTCGCGGCATGTTACGGAAGGGCCCGAGCGCGCGCCGCATCGCTCGTATCTCTACGCGATGGGCCTGACGGACGAGGAGGTGCATCAGCCGCTGGTCGGCGTGGCCACTTGCTGGAACGAGGCCGCGCCATGCAACATCTCGCTGATGCGCCAGGCGCAGGCGGTGAAGCAGGGCGTGGCGGCGGCAAAGGGCACGCCGCGCGAGTTCACCACCATCACCGTTACCGACGGCATCGCCATGGGGCATGAGGGCATGAAGTCCTCGCTGCCGTCGCGCGAGGTCATTGCCGATTCGGTGGAGTTGACCATGCGCGGGCACTGTTATGACGCGCTGGTGGGGCTGGCCGGCTGCGACAAGTCGCTGCCCGGCATGATGATGGCCATGTGCCGGCTCAACGTGCCTTCGGTGTTCATCTATGGCGGCTCCATCCTGCCGGGCATCTTCCGCGGCAAGCCGGTAACCGTGCAGGATGTGTTCGAGGCCGTCGGCAAGCATTCCGTCGGCGACATGTCCGATGAGGATCTCGACGAGCTGGAGCACAGCGCCTGTCCATCCGCCGGATCGTGCGGCGCGCAGTTCACCGCCAACACCATGGCCACGGTGGCCGAGGCCATCGGCCTGGCCTTGCCGTATTCCTGTGGTGCGCCGGCGCCCTACGAGATGCGCGATCAACTGTGTTTTGCCGCTGGCGAGGCGGTGATGAACCTGCTGGCGGAAAACATCCGCCCGCGCGATATCGTAACCCGCGAGGCACTGGAAAACGCCGCTGCCGTGGTGGCGGCCTCCGGCGGTTCCACCAACGCGGCGCTGCACCTGCCGGCCATTGCCCATGAGTGCGGCATCGACTTCGACATCTTCGACGTGGGCCGCATCTTCGAGAAGACACCCTACATCGCCGACCTGAAGCCCGGCGGCAAATACGTGGCCAAGGACATGTTCGAGGCCGGCGGCATTCCTTTGCTGATGAAGACGCTGCTGGAAGAGGGCTACCTGCACGGCGACTGCCTCACCGTTACCGGCCGCACCATGGCGGAAAATCTCGCCAACGTGAAATGGAACGACGAGCAGGACGTGGTGCGCCCGGCGAGTGATCCCATCTCGCCCACCGGTGGCGTGGTGGTGCTGAAGGGCAACCTGGCGCCGGACGGGGCTATCGTGAAGGTGGCGGGCATGAGCCATCTGAAGTTCCGCGGCCCGGCCCGCGTGTTCGACAACGAGGAAGCCTGCTTCGAGGCCGTAACCAACCGTCAGTACAAGGAAGGCGAGGTGCTGGTCATCCGCTATGAAGGCCCGAAGGGCGGCCCCGGCATGCGCGAGATGCTGGCCACTACCGCCGCGCTCTATGGCCAGGGCATGGGAGACAAGGTGGCGCTGATCACCGACGGGCGCTTCTCCGGCGCCACGCGCGGCTTCTGTGTCGGGCATGTTTCGCCGGAGGCGGCAGTGGGTGGCCCCATCGGGCTGATTCGCAATGGCGACATCATCATGCTGGATGCCGTGGCTGGCACCATCGAGGTGGAATTGTCGGACGAGGAGCTGGAGAAGCGCCGCGCCGAATGGCAGCCGCGTGAGGACAATTTCGGTGCGGGCTATCTGTGGAAATATGCCCAGCAGGTGGGTTCCGCGCGTTATGGTGCGGTTACCCATCCCGGCGCGAAAGGAGAGAAGCGCGTTTATGCAGACATCTGAAGGCATACGCGCAGTTGCGGATGCGGACTGTGGTGCAGGCGGGCGCGGCATCGCCGCCGGGCTGCTGGCCAGCGGGCTGGCTGCTGCCTTGCTGGCGGCGGTGGCGGTTGGCGCGCCTCCTGCTCATGCCGCCCAACAGGAGCAGCGCAGCACGCAGGTCGACCTCGATCTGCTGCGCCAGTTTCATTCCTACGCCCCGGCGCGCCGTGTTGAGCGCAAGCATGTTGCCGACAAGCAGGCCCGTACCCGCGCCGCGCTGATGCGCAAGGCCCGCGCCGCTGCTCGCGTTGGCAACTACAAGGCCGCGCGCAAGCTGTTTGCCCGGGCGCTGGATGCCGGGGAAATCACCGCCGCGTGGTATCTGGGCTATCTCCACCGCACCGGGCGCGGCGGCAAGGTGGATCACGCGAAGGCCTTTGCCTATTATCGCATGCTGGCGAAGCGCTACGACCCGGACGAGCGCAACATGCGCCGGTTGATGTTGAGTGTCGATGCGCTGGTGCGCGTGGCTGACTATTATCGCACAGGCGTCGGCAAGAAGCGCGAGAAGCGGGATCTGCGCCGCGCTTTCCGGCTCTACAGCATGGCCGCCGCCCACAATCACGCCGGAGCCTATTATGGAATGGCGAAGATTACGCTGGCCAGCAAGGGGCGCATCGGGCGCAAGCGCTGGGTCATCGGCTGGCTGAAACGCGCCGCCATGGGTGGGCATGCGGCGGCGGCGCGCAAGCTGTCTGTGCTGGCGGCCAATGGCATGAAGGGCATCATCCGTCCCGACCCGGTGGCCGCACAGGCCTGGCGGATCATTGCCTTGCGCCTGAGCGGGCCGCGTGTGGCGGGCGGGCAGGCGTCTCGTGGCGCGGCGGCCACGCCTGCATTGGCCAACGCACTCAGCGAGGAGCAGCGCCAGTTGGCCCTGCGCCTGGCCGATGATTTCCTGCGCGCCATGAGCCGCTCGCGTGGGCGCATCGCCGCGCCAGTGGCAACGCCAGCACCGCCACCACCATTGCGCGCCGCCGTGCCAGGCGCTGCCGCCGCACCTGCCAGCGAGTGAGCGGCTCTGCATCCCTTGCATACTCCCTTGCAAGCCAGGGCAATCGCATTTGACATCAATGGATGTTAATCAATGGGACACCTCCGGAAACTGGGCATTTCAGTCGGAATATGATTCACTCCGGTGAGAAAGAAGCCTGAATCGCTGGAGGGATGTCAGAATGAAGGGACAGAAGGGGTTCTGGGATTTTGAGCAGCGTCTGGAGGAGCTTTCG
>JAJRRZ010000245.1 GCA_024279045.1 Alphaproteobacteria bacterium | reverse complement strand
GGTAGGGCGTTCCGTCCCATGCATGGACTTAGGGCATGGCATGGGCTGGAGGGCACAAGCTACGGGCAAGGCTGGCCGACTATCACGCAAGACGATGGATTGTCCCGTTTCGGGGCGATTTACGGCATCCGGGGAGGAGGTCGGCATGCAAGTATTTTCCATTGCGACGCAGCGGGCGCAGTGGTTGAGCGCGCGGCTGGGCGTGATTGCCGGGAACGTGGCGAATGCCTCCACGCCGGGCTACCGGGCGCGGGAGATCGCGCCATTCGAAGCAGTGCTGAAGCAGCAACAGATGCAGATAGCGCGCACCGACCCGGCACATCTGAACATGGCCGGGGAAGTGGGAACGGTGCGCTTCGAGGCGCGTGAGGCGCGGGCCGATCTGGCGACGCATTCCGGTAACACGGTGGAGCTGGAAAAGGAGATGCTGGCCGGGGCTGAAACGGTGCGGCAATTCCGATTGACCAGTGGGCTGGTACGCACGTGGCACCGGCTGTTCATGATGAGCGTGAGGGATTGAGGAAGATGAGCGATCCGCTCCTTGCACCGCTTTCGGTGGCTGCCAGTGGGCTGCGCGCGCAATCGGCGCGCATGTTGGTGGCGGCGCAGAACATTGCCAATGCACGCTCCACCGGTGATGCGCCGGGAGCCGATCCGTACCGGCGCAAGACCATCAGTTTTGCCGCGGAGCTGGACAGGCAGACAGGCGTGCAGACGGTGCGCGTTGCCGCGCGTGGCGTGGATACATCGCCGTTTCGGGTGGAATATCTGCCGGGACATCCGGCGGCTGACAGAAACGGTTTCGTGAAATTTCCCAATGTCAACACGGTGGTGGAGATGGCCGACCTGCGCGATGCCAACCGCATGTATCAGGCCAATCTGCAAGTGGTGAAGCAGGCGCGGGAGATCGTCTCCATGACCATCGACCTGCTGAGGGCAAACGGATGACGGGTATCAGTGGCATTGGCGGCATCGGCAGCATTGGCGTTATCACCGGCGCGAATGCGGCGCGCGGTGTGGCGGAGGCGGCGCGCGGGCCACAGGCAGTGGCGAAGGTGGAAGGTGATTTCCTGCAGGCATTGCAGCAGGCGGCAGGCGAAACGGTGCAGACGCTGCAAGTGGGCGAGATGCAGTCTATCGCTGGCATAGCCGGCAAGGCCGATATCCAGACGGTGGTGGATCAGGTGATGGCGGCGGAGCGCACGTGGTCGGCGACGCTGGCCATTCGTAACAAGCTGGTGGCGGCGTGGCAGGAAATCAGCCGCATGCAGATATGAGAAGTTTGCGCGCGACATTGGTACCGCAAGGCATGACACGAGAGGAGAAAGGCAGATGAGGGCGTTGGCGATTTCGGCGACGGGCATGGCGGCGCAGCAGTTGAACGTGGAGGTGATTGCCAACAACATCGCCAACATCAACACCACCGGCTTCAAGCGGGCGCGGGCGGAATTCACTGACCTGCTGTATCAGATCGACCGCATGCCGGGCACCACGGCGCGTGGCGGCGAGGGTGCGGTGCCAGAGGGCACGCAACTGGGCCTGGGAGTGCGAACGGCGGCCATCCGCAAGCTGCATGCGCAGGGCGCACTGGCGCAGACGGGCAACCGGCTGGATCTGGCGCTGACGGGGAAGGGGTGGTTCCAGGTCGCGGGGCCGAACGGCGAGACACTCTATACCCGCGCTGGCACCTTCAACAAGAGCGCCACCGGCCAGCTTGTAACATTGGATGGGCTGGTGGTGCAGCCGGAAATCACCATTCCCCCGGAGGCCACGGATGTGATCGTCAACCCCGACGGTCAGGTATTCGCGCGCATCGCCAATCAGGCGGAACTGCAGCCTTTGGGGCAGCTGGCACTGGCGACCTTCGTCAACGATGCCGGGCTGGAGCCGCTGGGCGACAATCTGTTCCGTCCAACGCAGGCGTCGGGGCAGCCGGTGGTGGGCAATCCGGGCGATCCGGGTTTTGGCGACATTCGCCAAGGTTATCTGGAGTCGTCCAATGTCGACGCAGTCAAGGAAATCACCGAGCTGATCACGGCTCAACGCGCTTACGAGATGAACTCCAAGGTCATTCAGGCGGTGGACGAGATGATGAGCACCGTTTCGCGACGCTGATCAACGGCAGCAGTGGGAGGCTGGCGCGCATGATTGGATGCGGCAAGGCATTGGCGAACGTGTTGCTGGCGGGGGTGCTGGTTGCAGGGCCGTTGGCGATGCTGCCGGGTGGTGCGGCCCTTGCGGGGGGTGATGCGGAGCGGCACAGCGGGCAGGACGCACGGCCACGCATTCCGGTGGCGGCGGCGACGATCTATCCCGGCGAGGTCATCACGCGTGCCATGCTGCGCATGCGGGCGGTTCCACGACGGTTTTACGAGCGCGGCGGATTCGTGCGCGAGGCGGACGAGGTCATAGGCAAGATGGCGCGGCGCACACTGGTGCGCGGGCGGCCCATTCCACCGGGAGCGCTGCGTGAACCTTACGCGGTACGCAGTGGCAAGGCTGTGCGCATTGTCTATCGCCGTGGGGGGCTGGAGATCAGTGCGCTGGGCACGGCGCTGGCATCGGCCTCCGCCGGTGAGGTGGTGGCGGTGCGCAACGTGGACAGCGGGCGCATCGTGCGCGGTGTGGCACGGGCGGATGGTACGGTGATGGTGGGCAGTCCATGAGCATGATGGCGAAAGGATTGCGCGTTGTGCAGCTGGCACTGCTGTTGCTGCTGCTGCCGTCTCCTCTGGCACTGGGGGGGGTGCCTGGCGGGGGTGGCGTGGCGGGGGTGCGCATCAAGGACATCACCACGCTGGAAGGCGTGCGCGATAACCAGTTGGTGGGTTACGGGCTGGTGGTGGGGCTGCAGGGTAGTGGCGACAGCATGCGGGGCTCGCCATTCACAGAGCAGTCGCTGCGGGCCATGCTGGAGCGGCTGGATGCGAAGATCGCACCGGGTGCGTCGCGAGCGCGCAACGTGGCCTCGGTGATGGTTACCGCGACGCTGCCACCGTTCGTGCGGCGCGGGGCGCGCATCGACGTGAATGTTTCCTCGCTGGGTGATGCCAGCTCACTGGTTGGGGGCACGCTGATCATGACGCCGCTGAAGGGGGCGGATGGCAAGGTCTATGCCGTGGCGCAAGGTTCATTGGTGTTGTCTGGGTTTTCGGCACAGGGGCAGGCTGCGCAGGTGAGTCAGGGCATTCCCACCAATGGGCGCATTCCCGGTGGCGCCATCGTCGAGCGTGAATTGAAAGGCGATTTCCAGCGTAGCCGCCGGCTGGTGCTGAACCTCAAGAACCCCGATTTCGCGACGGCCATTCGGGTTGCCAATGCCATCAATGCCTTTGCTCGCAAACGTTTTGGCCGCGCCATTGCAACTGCGCATGACATGCGCACGGTAATTGCACGGCGACCGCAGGGAGTTGGCGTGGCGTGGCTGGCGGCGGCCATTGGCGAATTGCGGGTGCGGCCAGATGTGCCGGCGCGCGTGGTAATCAACGAGCGCACGGGCACGGTAGTCATTGGCGAGGCGGTGCGCATTTCCACCGTGGCGGTTACGCACGGAAACCTGACGGTGCGCATTCAGGAGATGCCGGCGGTATCGCAACCGGCACCGTTTTCGCGCGGGGAGACGGTCATCGTACCGGACACCACCGTTATGGTGGAAGAGCAGCGGGGCAACATCGGCGTGCTGCGTGGGGCCGACCTGCGTGAGCTGGTGGCCGGGCTGAACAGCCTGGGTGTGAAGCCCAAGGGCATCATCGCCATCCTGCAGGCCATCAAGTCGGCAGGGGCGTTGCAGGCGGAGCTGGTGGTGGAATGACGGGAGCGCCACGCATGATGCGTTTTGGCCATTCACATGCATGGAGTCCTGTTGGCGTGCGGGCAATGACGCTGGCGCTGCTGCTGGCTGCCTGGGTTGGGCAACAGCCTGTGCTGGCGGCGGGTGGCGGACATGGTGGCGTGGGCGCTGCGGCGGGCGGGGCTTCGCATGGCAAGGCTTCCGATATCTCCACCAGACAGCGCAAGCTGACGCCGAGGTTGCCGCCAGACGTGCGCGAGGACTGGCAGAAGTATTGCTACAACATTGCCGATGCGGCACGCGATGCTCGCTATGCGCGGCAGAAGGCACAATTGAACGAAATGGAGCAACGGCTGAAGAAGCTCCTGAAGGAGCTGAGCCGAAAACGCGACGAATACATGCGCTGGGTGCAGCGACGCCAGTCCATCACCGCGCGCATGACAAAGTCGATGCTGGAAGTCTATGCAAAGATGGAGCCAGAGATTGCCGCGGCGCAGATTGCACGGATGGAATATGCCGTGGCGGTGGCCATTCTCACCGGGCTGAAACCGCAGCAGGCCTCTGCCATTCTGGCGGAGATGGAGCCGAAACAGGCAGGACGGCTGGTCAACGTGATCGTTGGAGCAGTGGCGGAAAGTGCTCCCGCCAGCCCCCGCCGGGCAAGGGAGACGAACTGATGTCGCCACGCTTTGCCAGTGCCGTTGTCTGCTGCCTGCTGTTGACAGGGTGTGCATCTCGCCTTGACGAAATTGGTCGTGCGCCGGACATGTCGCCGATTGGTGCGGGCATGACCACGCAGACCATTGGGGTCATTGCGCCGCCGCGGGCGAAGGTGCGGCCTGCCAACTATTCCCTGTGGCCGGAGGGCAAGGAGAGCATGTTCCACGATCAGCGCGCCCGTGCTCCGGGTGATGTGATTACCGTGCTGATCCGGATAAACGACAAGGCCAGGCTGGACAATTTCACCAAACGCTCGCGCAAGTCGGGCATTGGCGGCAATTTGGGGCTGACTTTCGGCGCAGCCGGAAGCTCCTCCAGTTCGTCGGGAGATGCGAGCGAATTTTCCCGAGACTTCAGCAGCAAGGGCGACTTTGGCGTGGGCAGCGATTCCACCTATGACGGAAAAGGCTCCATTGGTCGCGCGGAGCAGATCGATCTGGCCATTGCAGCGGTAATCACACGTGTATTGCCCAATGGCAATTTCGTCATTTCCGGTTCGCAGGAAGTGCGGGTGAACAACGAGCTGCGTGTGCTGAAGGTGGCTGGAATTGTCCGCCCGGAGGATATTTCGCAGAACAATTCCATCCACTATGACCGCATCGCCGAGGCGCGCATCTCCTATGGTGGGCGCGGGCGCGTCAGCGAGGTGCAGCAGCCCGGCTGGGGGCAGCAACTGCTGGATCTGATCAATCCGTTGTAATGGACGGCGGCAGGAGAAATGATCATGGCGCAGGAAGAGGAAGCCGACGCCGGGCATTCCGGGGAATCCGGTGGCAAGGGCTGGATCATGGGTTTGGTGCTGGCCACGGTGCTGGCGGGTGGGGCCGGGGCCGGGATGGGCTTCGTGCTGGCGCCGAAATTTTCCGCCACTCCGCCACATGAGAATCTGGCGGAACAAGCACAACAACAGGCACAGCAGGAAGAACTGTCGCCACTTTATACCGGCGATCACATTGTGGTGCGGCTACAGCCCATCACCACCAACCTCGGTGCGCCGCAACGCTCATGGGCGCGGTTGGAAGGGGCGCTGGTGGTGAAGAGAACCGAGGACATGGTCGACGAGCAGGTGCAGCAGGAGCTGGCGTTGCGGGTGCAGCAGGATACCCTGGCCTTTCTGCGCACGATTTCGCTGAAGGATCTGCAGGGGCCGGGCAGTCTGGCCTTTCTGCGCGATGACCTGAACCAGCGCGCAAAGGTCCGTTCGGAAGGACGGGTGGAGGAGTTCATCATCCTGTCGCTGGTGGTGGAATGAAGATGTTGGCAAAGCTGAAGCCGAATGCCTTGGCGGCGCTGCTGCCGGGTCTGGTGCTGGTGTTGTTGCTACTGGTCGCGCCAGCACAGGCTCAGCAGGCGGCTGGCGATGCAACGGCACTGAATCAACTGTCGGCGGGCGAGCTGGTCAGCGGGCGCATGGTGCAGTTGGTGGTGGTGCTCACCCTGCTGTCGCTGGCGCCGGGGCTGCTGGTGATGATGACCAGCTTTACCCGATTGGTGGTGGCGTTGTCGTTCCTGCGGGCCGGGCTGGGGTTGCAGACGACGCCGGCGAACCTGATCCTCATCACGCTGGCGTTGTTCATGACCTTCTTCATCATGCAGCCGAGTTTCGAGCGGGCATGGAACGAAGGCGTGCGGCCATTGATGGAAAACCGTATAGGGCAGGAAGAAGCCTGGCGGCGCACGGTGGCACCGTTTCGCGATTTCATGCTGCAGCATGTGCGCGAGGAGGATCTGGCATTGTTCCGCGATCTGGCGCGCAATGCCGCGCAGGGACGTGAAAACCGCCAGGATGCAGGACAGGCCGGACAAGCCGGGCAGGGGGGCGTGGAGCAGGATGCCGGAAAGCAGGAACAGGAGGCCGTACCGCTGCGCATTCTGATGCCGGCGTTCATGATTTCCGAGTTGCGGCGCGGTTTCGAGATCGGTTTTCTGCTGATATTGCCGTTTCTGGTGATCGACCTGATTGTCGCCACCATCACCATGTCCATGGGCATGATGATGCTGCCGCCGTCGATTATTTCTCTGCCATTCAAGGTGCTGTTCTTCGTGTTGATAGATGGCTGGAGCCTGCTGGTGAGCGGACTGGTGCGTTCGTTCCAGTGAGCGCGGCGGGAGGATGGCCAAGGCTCCGGGTTACGGGCTGATGCAAGGTGCGGCGTTTACCATTTGTTAGAATCTGACAGTTATCGTCAGCGACATCGAAGACATGACGAGACGAGGTCGAGCCAGGCTCCCTCGCAGGCATGAAGCCGCTTCGTCATGGTCGGTGCGAGTCCGACATGTTTCTCCCGACAGTGCAGTATTGGTATTTCAGCAAGGAGCAGAAGCATGTCCAGCATCCGGACGAATGCCGCCGCCATGACGGCGCTTCAGACCCTCACACAGACGAACAAGGAACTGGAGCAGACACAGAACCGCATTTCCACCGGCTATCGCGTGGCTACCGCCACGGACAATGCCGCTTATTGGTCCATCGCCACCACCATGCGCTCGGACAACAAGGCCCTGGCCACGGTGCGCGATGCGCTGGGGCTGGGCAAGGCGACGGTGGATGTTGCCTACACGGCGCTGGAAAAATCCATCGAGGTGGTTACCGAGATCAAGGCCAAGCTGGTGGCGGCCCGTGAGCCGGGTGTCGACCGCGGCAAGATTCAATCGGAAATCAACGAACTGCAGAATCAGCTGACCAGCATCGCGAAGTCGGCCTCGTTCTCCGGCGAAAACTGGTTGAACGTGGATTCCTCCGCCGCCAGCTACAACGCCACGAAGACTGTGGTGGCTTCGTTCACCCGCGACAGCACGGGGGTATCCATCGGCACCATCAGCATCAATATCGACAACATCAAGCTGTTCGATGCCAATGCCACGGCCAGCGGCATCCTGGATACCCAGTATACCACCACCAGCGGCACAACGTTCTCCGTGGCAACGCTGGACATTTCCGGCCTGACGGATGCCGCTGCCGATCTGACCGACCTGGAGGACATCATCAAGGCGGTGGACAGCTCGATCTCGTCAATGACCACAGCGGCCAGCGATCTCGGCGCGGGCAAGAAGCGCATCGAGATGCAGAGCGATTTCATTGCCTCGCTGATGGATGCCATCGATCGCGGTGTCAGCCAGTTGGTGGATGCCGACATGAATGCCGAGTCCACCCGGTTGAAGGCGCTGCAGACGCAGCAGCAGCTGGGCGTGCAGGCGCTGAGCATTGCCAACGCCTCCAGCCAGACCATTCTCTCGCTCTTCCGCTAATGGCCGGGCGGCATGATTACGCCGCCTGACCCCTTCATCGGCCCGTCTTGTTGCTCCGCCGGATGAAAGCCCCCCATCCCGCGGAGAACGGGTAGGCCGTGCCCGCCGGGCCATGGTGCCTGGTCTGAAGAAGGAGCCCGGGGAAGCGGCGTTCTCCCGCAGAACTCCCGCGTATTCTCCCCCTCGCATCCGGAGTTTGCAAACTTCGGAGAACGCTGCCCCCGTGGCTGCTTCCAGAAATTTCAGAAATCGTTTGAAATACAGACAGTTTACCAACAGGGAAGGGCCGCTTTCTCATCCTGCATGCTTGCAGCAACCTTGTCAGAAAGGGAGGCTTCAGCACAGCACTTTATCATTCGCCGGTATTTTTCCGAGCGCACACTCCGGAAAAGTGGCGGATCACGTCATCGGCAAGTCTTGCAAGCTTGCCTGCGCGGCGAGGTCCGGCAGCCGGCTCCCACACTCACTGCAACTTGCCGCGGCCCAGCAGGGTCGCGGCTTTTTTGTCCGTGGTGGTGCAGGCGGTCCGGTGCGAGCAACCTTCGCGCAAGATTGGTGCGGCATCAACCAAGGTGGAACAGGCCAACCTCCTGCACGGGGTTCATTCATGGACTGGCGCGACAATCTCTTCCGCCTGCAACAGAACCTGGCCGCGCTGGGGCCGCGGCGGCTGCTGGCTCTGGGGCTGGCTGGCGCACTGACGGTGCTGGCCGTAGTGGTGGCGGGTTACATGTTGTCGCGCCCGGCCTTCGAGGTGCTCTACACCGGCCTGACGCCACGCGACGTTACGGCCATCGGCGCGGCGCTGGGCGAGGCACGCATCCGCTATGATGTCAGCGAGGACGGCAAGGCGGTGAAGGTGGCCTATGGCGAGGCGGCGCGGGCACGCATGCTGCTGGCGGAAAAGGGACTGCCGCGCTCCTCGCGCGCCGGTTACGAGCTGTTCGACAATATTGGTGCGCTGGGGCTGACTTCCTTCATGCAGAAGGTAACGCTGATCCGTGCGCTGGAAGGCGAACTGGCGCGCACAATTCAGAATTTTGCCGGCGTGAAGGCGGCGCGGGTGCATATTGTCCTGCCTAGGCGAAACAGTTTCCGGCAAGGTCTGGAACGTCCGTCGGCTTCGGTGCTGGTGCGTACCGATGCGGCCTTTCAGAAGGAAACGGCGGATGCCATCCGCTATCTGGTGGCGGGCGCAGTGCCCGGGTTGGCCATTGGCCGGGTGAATGTGATGGATACCGCCGGCTCGCTGCTGGCCAGTGGCGACGACCGCGAGGTGGCCGCGCCGCGCCGCCTGGTGGAGCTGGAGCGCAATGTTTCGCACTTCATCCGCCAGAATGTGCAGGGCACGCTGATGCCCTATCTGGGTACGGGCAACTTTCAGGTATCGGTATCGGTGCGGTTGAATACCGACAAGCGCGATACCAGCGAAACCATATTCGACCCGGCCTCGAGGGTGGAGCGCTCGGTGCGAGACATCAAGGAAAAGACTCTGGCCAGCACTTCCAGCAGTGCCGGTTCCGTCTCGCTGGATCAGGAAATTCCCGAAACGGAGAAGGGTGGCAGTGCGGCCAACAGCAACAAGGAACAGCGTGAGCGCAAGGAGCGGTTGACCAACTACGAGATCAATACCCGCCGTGTGCGTACCATCAGCGACGGCTACGACATTGCCAGGCTGTCCATCGCCGTGGTGGTCAACCGCCAGGCCCTGGAAACGGTGCTGGGCCGCAAGTTGAGCGATGCTGACCTTGAGCAACAGCAGGAGCAGATTGCCGCGTTGGTTCGTACTGCCGCCGGCATGAGCGCGAAGCGCGGCGATCAGGTGAAGGTGCTGGCGGTGGACTTCATCCAGTCGAAGCAGCCTTTGCCACCGGTGGAGGGGCCGGGCCTGGCGGAATACGCCATGAAGATTGCGCCGGTGATGATCCAGTCGCTGGCGGTGCTGGTGGCGGTGTTCATGCTGGTGTGGCTGGGGGTGCGGCCAGCGCTGCGGTTGCTGAATGTTGCGCCGGAGCAGGGTGCGGCGGATATGGCCGAAGCGCAGGCCAGCATTGTGGACGAGGCGGCGGTTCAGGAGGGGGCAATGTTGCCGGGGCAGGAGGCGCGCATCCCCCTGCCGCAAGGGCAAGGGACGGGCGAGGGCGCAGATGGAATGGAGCAGGTGCCGGAGCCTGATCTGGCGCAACTGGGCGATGACGCGCAGCGCCCGCTGAACAAGCTGCGCAAGATCATCGACTATGACGAGAAGCAGGCGGCCAATGTGATACGCGAATGGCTGAGGGAAGGGGCATGAGCGGCAGAATCATCCCGGCAGCGATGGCGTTGCAGGAATTTGGCCAGGCACTGCCTGACGAGATGGTGGATGCCGTCGACGATGATGTGGCCGTGGCGAATGGCGAGCCAGCAAGCGAAGAAATGCTGCGGCGTGCACGTGAGGAGGCACGCCGCCAGGCATTGAAGGAGGCAGAGGCGGCCTTTGCCGAGGAGCGTGCACAACTGCAACAGGCACATGCAGAGGCGTTGCGCCAATGCGAGGAACGCTGTCAACGGGAAACGGGCGAGCAGCTGGTGGCGTGCCTGCACGAAGGGTTGGTGGCGCTGGAGGAGGCGCTGGGTGAGCGGTTGGCGTTGTTACTGCGGCCCTTGCTGGAAGAAGCTGCGCGGCGGCGGGTGCTGGCCGGGCTGGAAAAGGCGCTGCGCGAGATGACCGGGCGCGATGGGGCGCTTGAGGTCCATTTGACTGGGCCGCTGCCGTTGCTCGAAGCCGTGCGTGAGCGGCTTGGTGAGGACGGGCCGCGGCTGGTGGTGGAGCCGGACGAATGTGCGGTGGAACTGGTAGCCCATGTGGACGGCACGGTGGTGGAGACACGTTTGCGGGAATGGCTGGCCAAGGCGTTGGGCGGGTCTGATGCGGCTGATACGCAGGATGAACGGGATACAGCCCGATGAGCAAGAAGGAAGAGGGTTCGGAGCCTTGCGAGATCGTCATTGTGCGGCGCAAGCGCAACGGCGATGACTGCCACCACGGTGGCGTCTGGAAAGTGGCTTATGCCGATTTCATGACGGCGATGATGGCCTTCTTCCTAGTGATGTGGCTGATCAATGCAGCCAATGAGGAAACTCGCTCGCAGGTGGCCAGTTACTTCAATCCAGTGAAACTGGTGGACACTACCACCAATCCGCGCGGTTTGCAGGAGAACAAGGACAGCTCCAGTGGCGATGTGGAGAACAGGGAGTTGAAGTCGGAGGCCACGGCGCGCTCCAACGAAAGCCCGGCCAATGCCTTCGACGACAAGCAAAAGTACATGGAGCGCAAGCGTGGCCCGGCTACCTATTTCAGCGGCGGCGACATTCCGGAAAGTGATCTGTTTCGTGATCCGTTACGCACGCTGGACAAGATTGCCGGTGGCGCTCCCGATCTGCTGAAAGGCTCCGCGCGACCACTGGCCAAGCCGCGGGCGCTGGGGGCAGCCGGGGGCGAGGAGTTTCGTGATCCGTTTTCGCCGCGCAGCTGGGAGAGTCTGGAACAAATTCTGCCGCAGGAGGCGCCCGAAGCAGTGCAGGAAGATGCCAGGCAACAGCGCGACAGCATGATGGCCGGGCAGAAGCGTGCCCACAAGGGAGATGACAGACCTCACCCCGCCATGGCCACCTCGGTGGAACCGGAAGTAAAGGGAGGGCAGGTGGCAGCAAGGCAGCAGAGACAGCAGCAGGCGGTGCAAACTGTCCAGCAGCAGCGTGAGGGGTCGCGAGGTGGGCAATCGGACATGCAAGGTGAGGCGGTGAAGGAGATCCGGAATGCCATCAAGAGGACAATGGCTGCTGGAGAAGCGGCAAAACTGCCGGCAGTAACGGTCAGGCGCATTACGGAGGGCATTCTCATCTCGCTGACGGACAGGAAGGGATTCGGCATGTTCGATGTCGGCTCGGCACGTCCGCGGCCACAGACGGTGCGCTTCTTGGAGCAAATCGCGCGCATTCTGAAGCGACGGCCCGGCGCCATCGTGATCCGTGGCCATACCGATGCTCGGCCATTCCGCAATGCCCATTACGACAACTGGCGGCTGTCAACGGCGCGGGCGCACATGGCGCGTTACATGTTGTTGCGCGGTGGCGTCGATGCGCGGCGCATTGTGCGGGTGGAAGGGCATGCCGATCGTTCACTGGCCGACCCGGCCCATCCGCTGGCGGCGAAGAACCGGCGCATCGAGATACTGCTCATGGGTGCTGCTGGCAAATCGAATTCACCGGCAGCAGCGAAAAGGAAACAGGGTGCCGCGAAGAAAGCTGCGAGGAAAAATATGGAGGCCGCGCGGTGATGAGCTGGAGGAAGAAGGCATTGCTGGCTATGTTGGCCGTGCTGTTGGTGTTGCCTTTGCCAGGCAGGGCGGCGGATCCGTTAACACCTTGGCGTTATGTGCAGGCGTTGTTCAGCCTGCAGGACAGGATGGTGCAGGGCGACGAGGCGGCCTGGCGTATCCAGGCGCGTTTGTTGCGCCACATGGGGGAGGTGTTTGCCCTCTTGCCTGAGGGCGTCTGGGCTGAGCCTCGCAACGCCGAGGCATTGCTGGCATGGCTGTTGAGCGGCGGCAACCCGGAAGTGGTGCGCGGAATGCTGCAGCGCAGTATGCAGGTGGCCCTGCCGGAAGGTGCGCTGGAAGGGGCAGTGGCCTACGTGGAAGGACGCAACGGGCTGGCGTGGTCAAAATTGCAGGGGGTGGATGAAACGAAACTGGGCTGGATAGGGCAGGCGCAGCTGCTGTTGGTGAAGGCGGAACTGAGGGCCTCGGCCAGTCCACGCGGGGCGCTGCGCATGCTGGCCCGTGTGCGGCTGCTGCGGCCCGGCACATTGCTGGAGGAGGCCGCCTTGCGCCGTGCGCTGTTCCTGGCCGGGCATGAAGGTGAGGTCGAAGAGTTCGAGCGGCTGGCAATGGCCTATCTGCGACGGTTTGCGTCATCGCGTTATCTGAAGGACTTCTTGCAGCGGGCAGCGTGGTTGCTGGTGCGGCTTGACTATGGGCCGGAGAAGCGTCCGCTGAACACGCTGCTGCCTTTGCTGAAGAGGCTGAAAAAGCGTGAGCAGGCATTGTTGCTGGCGGCGGTGGCGCGAGGTGCGGTCATTGCCGGCAAGCATGACTTGGCAGCGCTGGCATCGGACAAGGCGCTGGCGCTCAAGATTCGTGCACAGGCATATGAGGCTCGGGTGCGTATGTGGCGTGCAGCGGCGCAAGTGGCCATGCCCGAGCCAGGGGGCGTGCTCGATGTGCTGCGAAGGATCGATACGGCATTGCTGGATGAGCGCGACAGGCGGTTGCGCCGTGCTGCGTGGCTGGTGGGGCGAGCCATTCTCGATGAGCCGAAAATCATGCCAGTATCGCGCAAGGCCGGGGCAAGCGAGGAGGCGCACGGTGATGATGGCAGGGATGAGGAATTGCCTGTCATCACCCGCGCAAAAGTTGCTGTTGCCGGTATCGAGACATTGTTGGGAGAACAGCCATGAAACCGGGACTGCAAGCGGATGCAGCCATTCCGCCCTCCATGGCGCGTTTTACACACAGGCAGACGGCGCGGGAGACTGCTGCATCTTCTGGGCAGGAGGGAGGGGAGACCTTCCTGCGTACCCTGTTGAGTGAACCAGGCGCGGCGGAATCCGAGGCAAGAGCCGTGGCGCAGGGGGATTCGGCGGACAATGTGGATATGCCGGTTGTTGCCAATGGGGATGATCATGTTGCGGTGCTGGAGCGCATCGAGCGAAAGATGGGTAATGATGCTTCAGATTCTCAAAGCGACAAGTTTTCCGGCAATGGCGAAGCAGGGCGTTTGGGTGAAGGCACTCCATTGCCAGATGTGTCGGTACGCATTGCAGCAGCAACGGTGAAAACTGACATGCCTCGTGCAACAGCCATCCTGGCGGAAGAGGAGGCAGTGCAGCCACTACGTGTACGGTCAGCCATGTTGGCGGACAGGCAGCCCCTGCCTGCCGATGATGCGTCATTGCTGCCAAGTATGCCGATGGTGCCAGACGCAGATGCTCCAGTGGCGCAGGAAGAGGTTGTGGTTGCCGTGGCGTTGGCCATTGGAGTGCAGTCAGAAGCACAGTCGCTGGTGGTGAAGTCGGGCAGGCTTGCCGGCGGGCAACCGCAAGCGGTCTGGCGAGAGGATGGGCGGGTGCGTGATCCTGTGGCGCAAGGTAGCGCCGGTGGTTGGCAGAAGCGGGCGGCAGCGGCAGCAACATTGTTGCCAACAGATGGTATGGCTGCTGCGGACGATCAACAGAATTCCACTCTGTTGCGCGAGGGCGGGCAGGTGGTGCAGCCGCGGAGGCGAGGTGGCGCCGGCCTGGTGCGGCAGATGTTGCTGAAGGATGGTGCACCGCAGGGAGGCGCGATGCAGGAGATGCCGGTGCAGGTGGTGCAGGGATCGCGCCAGCAGTTCCTGCCACCGTTGGTGGCCATGTCTGCCAATGGAGCGGAAGGCGGCCAAGGTGCATGGAGCGGGGCTTCCAGGCAAGTGTTGCAGGCAATTCAGGACGAGGGAATGGCGGCACTGTTGTCTTCGACGGGAATGCGGCAGCCCGGCGCCAAGGTGGTGCAGAAGCTGGAAATTCAACTGCATCCAGCCAGCCTTGGCACGGTGAATGCGCAATTGAGTCTGTCCGGTGGCCGGTTGCAAATCGACATCAGGGTGCCGGATCAGCGCATGGTGGAGCACTTGCGCGAGGGCATCGAACAACTGGAGCGGCGCATCAGGGCACAGGATGCGGGGGTGGCGCAAGCCGTGGTGCGTGTGGTGGTGGATGCTGCATCCGCTACGGGCATATCGCAACAGGGCGTGCCTGCGCATGGACAGGGAGCCGCCGGTGGAGCAGGGCAGGGGATGCAGGAATTCGCCCGGCAGGACGGTGGCGGCAACACACACTCGCCACGGCACGACGGGGGACATGCTGATGAAACTGCTACGGGCAGGATGGAAGAAGGCGACATCGCCGCTGAAGCTGGCAAGGGCGCTGTGTATCTGTAGCATGCTGGCGGTTGCCGCGGCGGTGCCGGTTTCGGCCAGCCCACGGGGTGGCGTGTGCGAGCGCTACATGGCAGCGGCTGCAAAGCGCCATGGTGTGCCACTGGGGATGCTCTATGCCATCGGTCTGACAGAAACAGGACGGCGTGGCAAATTGCATCCGTGGGCGCTGAACATCCATGGACGCACGGTATTCGCCACCAGCCGGGTGGCGGCATTGCTCGAGTTTCGCCGCGCCCGTGCGCAAGGCAAGCGGCTGATCGACCTGGGCTGCATGCAGATCAATCACCACTATCATGGGGCACGTTTCGGCTCGGTGGAGGAAATGCTCGACCCGGCCCGTAATGTGGATTATGCCGCGCGCTTGCTGAAGAGATTGCGTCGCCGCGAAGGAAGCTGGACAATGGCGGCGGCGCGTTACCATGCCGGGCCAAACAACGATCCGGCACAGAAGCGTTATGTCTGTGCAGTGATTCGCAATCTGGTGGCTTCCGGCTTTGGCCGCTGGACCCCCACCGCACGATCCTTCTGCCGCAAATAGCAGAGTGTATTCCATTACCATGCGCCAGTTCCAGCGGTGCCTGGCATGGTTGGCTTTAGCGAAAATTTAGAGAACAAACATGAAACGAATCAAGAATTTTAAGAATTCTAATTTTCGTCTTCGCGCGTGTCAATTGTCAGTATTTGCAGGTTGTGGAGAATCGCTGCTCCTGACCACAATCAAGTGCGATTCGGGTTGCCAACAGGTTAATCCGCTGGGGTTGGGGGAGAGAAACATGTTCGTCATCGTGGACAAGCGCGATCTCGTTCTGGAAGGATACAGGAAAAGCTTCCGTAGGGAGGGGGTCTCCAGCATTGGTTTCCATCCACATGATTTCCGCGACTGGCTGCAGACCTCTTCGGAGACGGATCTGGCAGCAGTGGAGGCAGTGCTGCTGGGCGAGCTGGGGGAGCTGGCCGATTGCAGCGATCTGCCGGCCATCATCCGCCGCTACATGCGTATTCCGGTCATTGCGCTGAGCGAGATGAATTCGCTCAATCTGGTGCTGGAGTTGTTCTCCGCCGGTGTCGATGACGTGGTGCGCAAGCCGGTGCACGTGCGCGAGATCCTGGCGCGGGCGAACGCCATCATGCGCCGCCTGCGCACCGTGCGGGACGATTCCGTGAAGGTGGGGGATATCCGGCTGTTTGCCGATGGCAGGCCGCCGCTTGTGGGGGGCGAGCCGTTGCAACTGCCGCGCCGCGAATACCGCATCCTGGAGCATCTGGTGAAAAACCGCGGGCGGCGCGTAACCAAGAGGCAGTTGTTCAACAGCGTTTATGGGCTGTTCGAGGACAGCGTGGAGGAATCGGTCATCGAGAGCCATATTTCCAAGCTACGCAAGAAGTTGCGCCAGCGGCTGGGCTATGATCCGGTCGATTCGAAGCGCTACCTCGGCTATTGCCTGAACGAGCATCCACCTGCCGCCGAGGGGGGCGTGGCAGGGCGTGATGAAAGAAAGATTGCCTGAGGGTGAGCGTTTGCCACGCCCGTGGCATGCAGTGCAAGCTGCTCCCTTGCATTGCTCCTTGCCGAGGCCGTCCGCCAGGCATGGTGGACGGCCTTGTCTTTCAGGGTATTGTTCCGGCGCCGGCAGATGCTGGCCGCAATCCCGGCCCCGTCGTGTCCGGAGAGCAGTGCGGCTCCTGTGCCGGTTGTCCGGCGGCTTGCTGCACAAGGCCGGCGCAAGGTTGTTGCCGAAGACTGTAACTGGACAATCGCAATGATTCCCTGGAAAGGAGATGGGGCATGTCGATCGGCAACATCATGCGCACCGGCGTTTCCGGCATGCTGGCGCAGGGCAACAAGCTCTCTGCCGTGGCCGACAACGTCGCCAATTCCGACACTATCGGCTACAAGCGTGCAGAAACCGAATTCTCATCCATGATCCCGCAGAAACTCACCGGTGAATATGTCTCCGGCGGGGTTACCACCACCGTGCGTCGCCATATCTCCGAGCAGGGAACGCTGCAGAATACCACCTCGATCACTGATCTGGCCATTGCCGGGGATGGCTTCTTCATCGTCGAGGATGCCAACGGCACCCGCTTCCTGACGCGTGCTGGCAATTTCGTGCCGGACAAGGAGGGCTATCTGGTCAATGCTGCGGGGTTCTACCTGTTGGGCTTCGATATCAGCGATGGCAGCGCGCCCAATGTAACGTCGAATGGCTTCAACGGGCTGACGAGGGTGCGCCAGTCCAGCCAGGCGATGCAGGCAACGCCCTCCACCCGTGGCGAGCTGCGCTTCAACCTGGATGCCGGGGCGGGTGTCGTTCCTGCCGCCGATCTGCCCTCGGCCAATGCTGCCACGGCGCAGTATTCGTTCAAGACCTCGCTGGTGGCGCATGGCAATCTTGGCGAGGAGGTGTTGGTGGATATGTATTTCTCCAAGACGGCGGACAATACCTGGGAGGTGGCGGCGTTCGATCAGTCGCAGGCCACTGCTGGTGGTCCGTTTCCCTATGCGTCGGGGCCGCTGACCACCACCACGCTGACTTTCGACCCGGTTACCGGCAAGCTGGATGCTGCCTCGCCGACATCGCTGACCTTCACCGTGCCGGGTGGGCAGCCGCTGACGCTGGACATCACCGGCACCACGCAATACGCAGCGGATTTCAACATTCTGGCGGTGAACATCAACGGCAGCGCCGCGAGTGGCTACAAGCTGTTCAAGATCGGCGAGGATGGAGTGATGTATGGCGCCTTTCCCAATGGCGAGAAGCATTCCACCTACAAGATACCGCTGGCCATGGTGGGCAGTCCGGACAATCTGAAACTGCTCCCCGGCGACGTGTTCACCCAGACCGACACGTCTGGTGATGTCATCATCGGCTTTGCCGGAACCAGCGGGATGGGTGACATCATTTCTGGCGCGAAGGAACAATCGACGGTGGATCTGGCCTCGGAACTGACGGCGATGATCGAGGCGCAGCGCGGCTACACGGCCAATTCCAAGGTGTTCATGACCGGCGCGGAACTGATGGACGTGGCGGTGAACCTGAAACGCTGATGCGTGATGCATGAGGATGCGCGGACGTGAAGTCCAGACGTGAAATGCCGTTGCGCCATGAAGGCGCGGCATATGGGGAGATGATACATGACCCTCGGCGCGGTGCTCAATTCGACCAGGTCTTCGCTGGCGGCGCTGGCGGAACGTACGAACACGGTTTCGGAAAACATCGCCAATGTAGACAATCCTGCCTATTCGCGCCGCATTGCCCAGAGCGTCAGTGATTATCATGGTGTGCGGCGGGTGGCCGTCAGCCGTTCGGAAGACAGCGAATTGCTGGCGCGGATGCTGGAATACACCTCGTTGCACAGTGCCAATGCCGCGCGGGCCGAAGGGCTGGAAAATCTGGGGCTGATCTACGGCGACGTGGACAGCGAAGTTTCTCCATTGGCATTGATGAGCCGTTTGCAGGCGGACATGCAGGCCTTTGCCTCGATGCCGGACAGCGCTACCGCGGCGGCGCGCGCCGTGGGTACTGCACGAGACCTGGCAGAGGCAATCAATCGTGGGGCGGAATCGGTTGCTGCCCTGCGCCAGCAGGCCGATGCGGACATTGCGCGGTCGGTAGATCGCGTGAATGACCTGCTACAGCGCTTTCACGAAGCCAATGCCGCCATCGTAACCGGTAGACTGAGCGACACGGAGGCAGTGCGTCAGCATGATCTTCGCGACCAGGCGCTGATTGCCCTGTCGGAGGAACTGGATATCCGCACCGTGGCACAGAACGATGGCGGGCTGGCCATCTATACCGCTGGTGGCGCGGTGCTCTACGAGGGGCAGCCGCGTGAGGTGCGCTTCGAGTCTTCCGCCGGGCTGGCGCCAGGTGCGCCGGGCGGGCGGGTGATCATCGACAATGTGCCGGTTACCGGTAATGGGGCAGTGATGAAGCTGAACTCCGGGCGCATTGCCGGGTTGATCGAATTGCGCGATGAGATTGCCGCGGGCTGGGAAACACAACTGGACGAAATGGCTCGTGGGTTGATCGATGCCTTTGCCGAACATGATGCCAGTGGCGCCTTGCCGGATGCGCCAGGTCTGTTCACCTGGACGGGCGCACCAGGGCTGCCGCCGGCGGGAGAGCATCAGCCGGGACTGGCGCGTGAGCTACAGGTGAATGCGCTGGCCGATCCGGCCCAGGGGGTGATCCGTTCACCTTGCGCGATGGCGGGCTGGCGGGGACAGCTTACATCTACAACACGGGTGGGCAGTTCGGCTTCACCGACCGGCTGCTGGCGTTGAGCACGGCTCTGGATACGCCGCGTGCCTTCGATGCGTCGGCATCGGGACTGACCTCGCCGGCATCGGTGAAGGAGTATGCCACGCAGTCGATGTCATGGATGCAGGAGTTGCGTGCGGGGGCGCAGCGCGAGAGCGACTATTCTGCCGCGCTGCTGTCGCGCGCTTCCGACTCGCTGTCGCGGGCCACGGGCGTGGATCTGGATCACGAGCTGACGGTGATGATGCAGCTGGAGCGCTCCTATCAGGCCACCGCGCGGGTGCTGGCGACGGTGGACAACATGCTGGCCTCGTTGATGCAGGCGATGCGCTGAGCAAGGCACCGGGCCAGTGGTGATGTCGGGTGGCCTGACGAGTGAAGGGAGGTGTGGTCATGAAGTCATCGCTGGTGCCGGCGCTGGTTACGCCATATTCCACACCTGCGGCAACCGCACAGGTGCGCCGCGATCTGCAGCAGGCCAACCAGGAGCTGGCCAGCGGGCGGCACGCGGATCTGGGGCTGACGCTGGCGGGGCGTTCCTCGGTGCTTATGGAGCAGCGCGCGGAAGAGGCGCTGCTTGCCGGACTGCGCTCGGACGTAGGCATCAGTGAGGGGCGCTTGCAGGTGGCGCAGCAATCGCTGTCGATGATCACCAATGGCGCGCAGGAGCTGCTGAACAGCCTCGCGCCGCTGGCCTCCGGTCAGGCAGCCCCGGGGCAGGTTGCGGTGCACGCGGCAGGGCTGCTGAAGGAGTTCACCAACGCGGTGAACGCCACCTCGCAGGGGGCTTACGTTTTCGGAGGCATCAACATCGCTGAAACGCCGCTGGCCGACTATTTTGCCGAGCCGGTCTCGGCTGCGCGCGCGGCGGTGGAAGGGGTGTTCGCGGCACGTTTCGGCTTTGCGCCGGGGAATGCAGCAGCGGTTTCCATCAGCGCGGCGGACATGGCCGATTTCCTCGACAACGACTTCGCCGCGCTGTTCGACTCGCCGCAGTGGGAGACGCTGTTTTCCTCCGCCACAGATGAGGAGATGCGCGCGCCCATCGGCATGAACGATACGGTGCAAGCCACCACCAGTGCCAACAATCCAGCGATACGCAAGCTTGCCATGGCATACGTGATGGTGGCTGGGCTGGGCATGGAAACGTTGAACGCCGAGGCCCGGCAGGCGCTGGTGAGCCGCGCCATGAGCGGCATCGGCGAGGGTATTGCCCTGGCTGACGGGCTGCGCGGGGAGATCGGCTTCCGGCAGGAGCGGCTGGCGCGGGCCTCGGAGCGGCTGGAGACGCAGGGCAATCTGCTGCGCCAGAGCATCGCCGACATGGAGCAGGTGGATCTGCATGCCGTGGCGGCGCGGGTGAACGAGCTGACGGTGCGGCTGGAGACTTCATACAAGCTCACCGCCCGGCTGCAGGAGCTGACGTTGTTGCGTTTCTTGTAGGTTTGGGGTGGCGAAGCGGGCTTGGGCTCAGGGCCCGTAAAGAGGCATGGAAGATGCGTCATTTGCGCAAGATATCAGCGTTCTTTTGCCCGGGGGCATGGCCTGCAGGAGCATGACAGCAAGGGGCATAGGCCCGCGAGATGACAACAGGCAGGGACAACAGGCAGGGCGCCATGTATCGCAAGGCTTACCAGGACATCGCCGAAGACGACTTTTCGGAAGAGCGCCAGAACGAGGCACGGGCGCTGGACCATGCCATCGGCATGATGCGCGAGGCGCAGGAGCAGGGCATGGACTCCGTGCAGGCGGTGAAGGCGCGGCACTTCACGCGGCGGCTGTGGTTCTACTTCCTGGACGATCTCACCATGCCGGACAACGGCCTGCCAGACGACCTGAAGGCCAATCTCATCTCCATCGGCATATGGATCCTGCGCGAGCTGGACCGCATCGAGAAGGGCGAGCAGGACAGTTTTGCCGACATCATCGACGTGATGGTCATGATCAGGGACGGACTGCAATGAGCGGCACCATACGCATTTCGCTGCGGGCGGGCGAGCGGATCTACATCAATGGCGCGGTGATCCGGGTGGATCGCAAGACGACGCTGGAGCTGCTCAATGATGTGGTGTTCCTGCTGGAGCAGCACGTGATGCAGCCGGAAGAGGCCACCACGCCGTTTCGTCGGCTGTATTTCTGCGTGCAGAAGATGCTCATCGATCCGGCGCAGGGGGTTTCGGCGCGGCAGGAATTCTATCAGCTGTATCTGGAGTTGCTGGTACGCCACGAGAATGATGCGCAGGTCATTGGCGTGCTTGATGCGGCAAAGGAGCTGGTCAACGCCGGGCGCAGCTTCGAGGCGCTGAAGCGCATTCGCACCCTGTGCGAGGCAGAAGATGCTGCAGGCGGCAGACAACGGCAGACGGACCAATCCTCGCAGGCACGGGCAAGTGGGGCGAAGCGGCGGGTGCGCAGCCGCCGTGCGCGGCGGCAGGTGATCAATACGGTGCAGGAGGCTTCATCATGAGCACGTCTTCCATTCCCTCGCAACTGCCATCGGCAGGGAGTTACACCACTTCCGATTCCGCTGCGGGTGATACGAGCGACACGGCGCTGGGCAGCTTGGACTACGATGCCTTCCTGCAACTGCTAGTCGCGCAGTTGCAGAATCAGGACCCGACCGAGCCGATGGACAGCACCGAATATCTCGGACAGCTCGCATCCTATGCCAACGTGGAACAGAATATTCGCACCAATGCCAAACTGGATGACATCATGGCCTCGGTGCATACCTCCAATGCGGCAGCGTTGGTGGGGCGTTCCGTTTCCTCGCCGGATGGAGAAATCAGTGGCGTGGTGCAGGGCTACGAGATGCGTGGAGGTGGTGTGATGCTACTGCTGGACAATGGTGCCCGCCTGCCCTTGGGAGCGGATATCAGGGTGGAGGGAGCCACGCCATGAACCAGGCCGATGCGCTGGATCTGCTGCGGCTGGCGCTGTGGGTAGTGCTGGTGGCTTCTGGCCCTGCGGTGATGGCGGCAATGATCGTGGGTGTGGCCATCTCGCTGATGCAGGCGCTTACCCAGGTGCAGGAAATGACGCTGACCTTCGTGCCGAAGATCGTCATCATCCTGCTGGTGATCCTGGCCAGCGCGCCGTTCATGGGGGCGCAGCTACAGAAGCTCTCCAACGTCGTTTACGAGCGTGTCGAGAAGGGGTTCTAGGCAGTGTCGCTGACGCAACTGCAACAGCCCGTGCACGCCGCCACGGAGGTGCGCCGCCACCAGCGCGACATTGCTTTCGCACTGGGCATCGTGGTGATCCTAGTCATCCTGTTTCTGCCCATTCCGCCGCTGCTGATGGATATTGGCCTGTCGATATCCATCGCCCTGTCGGTGTTGATCCTGATGGTGGCGCTGTGGATTCGCGAACCACTGGAATTTTCCGCTTTTCCCACGGTGCTGTTGATTGCCACCATGCTGCGGCTGGCGCTGAACATTTCCTCCACGCGGCTGATCCTGTCCAACGGGCACGAAGGGCTGTCGGCGGCGGGCAATGTCATTGGCGGGTTTTCCACTTTCGTGATGAGTGGTGATTTCGTTATCGGCTTGATTGTCTTCGGCATTCTGGTGATCGTCAATTTCCTGGTCATCACCAAGGGCGCCACGCGCATTGCCGAGGTGGGGGCGCGCTTCACGCTGGATGCCATTCCCGGCAAGCAGATGGCCATTGATGCCGATCTTTCCGCCGGGCTGATCGACGACAAGGAGGCGCAGCGCCGGCGCCGGGTGCTGGAGGAGGAAAGCTCGTTCTTCGGCGCCATGGACGGTGCGTCGAAGTTCGTGCGTGGCGATGCCATCGCTGGATTGCTTATCACGGCCATCAACATCTTCGGCGGCATCATCATCGGCACCATGCGCTACGGCATGGATCTGGCACAGGCGGCGGACGTGTTCACGCGGCTGTCGGTGGGCGATGGGCTGGTGTCGCAAATGCCGGCGCTGGTGGTATCGCTGGCGGCGGGGCTGCTGGTGTCGAAAGGCTCCAACAAGGGCTCCGCGGAGCGCATCGTGCTGGCGCAGTTGGGCAACTATCCGCGGGCGCTGATGGTAGCTGCGCTGCTGATGATGCTGCTGGCGCTGCTGCCGGGGTTGCCGTTCCTGCCGTTTTTCCTGTTGGCGGCATTGCTGGCGGGCAGTGCCTGGGCCATCAGCCAGCGGGTGGCGCATGAGGAGCGCCAGCAGGTCGAACAGGCAGAACAACAGGTCGAAGAGGCCGAGCAACAGGCGGAGCAGTCGTTGCGCGACAGCCTGGAAACCCCGGCGCTGGAGCTGCGGCTTGGCAAGCAACTGTCGGTACAGTTCATGTGCCAGCATGAGGAGATGGTGCAGCGGGTGGCGCGCATGCGCCGCAAGTTTGCCCGTCGCTATGGTTTCGTGGTGCCGGAAATCCGGCTGACGGATGACATCGACATTGCGCCGAAGTCCTATCAAATTCACCTTCATGGCTCGGTGGTGGCCAGCTACGAACTGAGGGTGGGTGAACTGATGGTCATCATGGGCGATGCGGGCAAGCCGCCGGTTCCGTGCGAGGAGACACGCGAACCGGCCTATGGCATGCCGGCGTGCTGGGCACCGGAGGGCTTTGCGCGGGAGCTGAAGGCGCAGGGTTTCACGGCTGTGGATTGCCTGACGGTGATGCTGACCCACCTGAGCGAAACCATTCACGACAACCTGGCGCAGTTGCTGTCCTATCGCGACGTGCGCATGCTGCTCGATGCCTTGCCGGGGGAATACCAGCGGTTGATCGACGAGATCGTGCCGGCGCAGATCACCTTTTCCGGCATTCAGGCGGTGCTGAAGCTGCTGCTGGCGGAGCGGGTGTCGATCCGCAACCTGGACATCATCCTGGAGGCCATTGCCGAGATTGCCCCGCACGCGCGGCGGGCGGAGCAGATTGCCGAACATGTGCGGCTGAGGCTGGCGCGGCAGATCTGCGGCGATATTGCCGGCGACGGGCCGCTGAAGATATTGCGGCTGGGCAACCGCTGGGACCTGGCCTTTCACGAGAGCATCCGTCGCGACGAGACCGGTGCGGCGGTGGAGTTCGACATCAACCCGACAATGATCGAGGAATTCTCGCGCGAGGCCACTGCCGCCATCCGCCGGCTGATGGACGAGGGCCACGAATTCGCCCTGGTAACGGCGCCGGATGCCCGACCTTACGTGCGCATGGTTACCGAACGGCTGTTTCCAACCCTGCCGGTGCTCTCGCAACTGGAGCTCGCGCGCGGTGTCGAGGTGGATGTGCTGGGCAGCATTTCGTGATGTCGGCGGAACTGGCGCAGCAACTGCCTCAGATCCTGCTGTGGGGTTTTCTGTATTTCTGCCGCATCGGTGGTTTGCTGATGGTGTTTCCGGGGTTTTCCTCTGCGCGGGTACCGGTGTTCGTGCGGTTGATGCTGGCGGTGGGCATCAGCATGGCGCTGACACCGCTGTTGGTGCACATGCCCGGCGCGGCGCCACCGGCAGATGCTCGGCTGACACCGGACATGCTGCTGGGGATGGCCTTTCAGGAGACGTTGAAAGGCATGGTGATGGGGTTGATGGCGCGGATGTTCTTCCTGGCGCTGGAGTTCCTGGCGACAGGGATGACGCAGTTCATCGGACTGGGCAACTTTCCTGGCATGCCGGCAGAGGGACAGGAGCCGGTGCCGGCGCTGGTGTCGTTGATCATGTTGTCTGCCACGGCGCTGATTTTCGTCAGCGGATTGCACGCACAGGCCATTGCGGCGGTGGTTGAATCCTACGCCATGCTGCCGGTGGGGGTATGGCTGATGCCGGCAGATGCGTTGGAGGACATCGTATCACGGTTGGCGCGCGGCACGTTTCTGGCATTGCAGGCCACCGCGCCGTTCGTCGTCTACGGGGTTATCGTCAACTTGGCCATTGGCCTGGTCAACCGCATGGTGCCACAGATACAGGCCTATTTCATTTCGTTGCCGTTGATCATCCTGGGCGGACTGCTGCTGCTGTATTTCATGGCCGGGGACATGCTGGGCGTATTCATGGCCGGATTCGCCGGCTGGCTGGAAGGGGAGTGATGGTGCATGGCAGCGAACAAGCGGCATGACCGGTTGCAACGGCTGCGGCGGGCCGCGGCGCAGTTGAAGCGTCTGGAAGAAATGGAGATGCTGCGCCTGCAGGAGCGCATGGACACACTGCGGCGGCAGCGCCGCATATTGCTGGAAATGCTGGGGCGGGGGGAGCTGGGCAGTGGCGAGCTGGCGCGCATGCTGCGGCGCAACCAGCAGGCCATGGACGAAGAGCAGGCGCGGCTGGATGTATTGCTGGCCGAAGCGATGGAGAGACTGCAGCAGCACCGCCTGCGGGAACGCCACCTGGAAACCATGCAGCAACGCGCGGGCAGGGCGCTGGAACAGGACAGGGCGCGCGCATCGCTGCTGGACATTGCCGAGCATGCCGCCATGCCGGGCAGGTTGCGCCGCTGAGCTGGCCCTGCGGGCACGGGCAAGGTTGCCGCAAGGCTGGCGTGCCAGAGTTGCCTCGTGAAGGGAGTATTCCCGGCAGGCTGTTTCGTGAAAACGAGGTCCGGATATCATGGCGATCTCTCCTCCCGGTGATCTGGTGTTGGACGTGATGCGCGCCGCGGACCCGCGCCGTGTGCAATTGGCCGCAGTGCGCCTGCAGGAAATGGCCGCGCCGGTCAGGGCTGGTGCAAGCGCCGATCCTGTGGCGGCGGACAAGTGGCGGCAGGCCATCAACGAACTGGTCGGCAGCGATGGGGTGGTCAACGGTGCGACAAGCATGGGCGCCAGCGGGCCTCTACGTCTGGGCAAGGCGCCTGATGCTCGAGAGCTTGACGCCGATGGCAATCTCAAGGGGGTGCCTGCCGCCCACCTTGCGGACAATGTACCGGCTGCGGACAAACAAGGAGGAACTGTTGCGCCGCGTGCTGCCCTGCGGCAGGCCTATGCCGGACTGGAAGGGGTGCTCATTGCCAACATGCTCGACGGCATGATGGGCAGCGGACGCAATGGCCTGTTTGGCGGCGGGCTTGCGGGCAGCTACTGGAAATCCATGCTGGCGCAGAGCATCGCCACGCAGGTGGCACAAGGTGGTGGGTTGGGAATTGGTGCATCGCTGCTGTCTTCCACTGACATGATGCGGAGGGGCTGAGACATGAACGCTCCCTTTGCGGCAATGGATGATCATGCCCAGGCACTGATGGGATTGTGCCAGAGGCTGGAAGAGGCGCTGGAACAGGAAAACGCCAGTCTGCGCGAGGGCGACATGCGGGATCTGACCGAGCATGCCCGGCGCAAGGAGTTGCTGCTGCTGGACATCATGCGACTGACGCGGCGGCATGGAGATGCGGTGCCCGCACCATTGCATGACAGGTTGACAGCCCTGCGCAAGCGTCTGCACGAGAACGCCCGCCTGCTGGACATGCAGCTGCGCGCCTCGCGCGAACTGGCGCAATACATGGAGGATGGCATTCGCAAGCGGGAATCCGACGGCACCTATTCGCCCGGCACCTTGCTCGGCAGGAATGGCAGAGGATACGGCGCATGGTAAAGACGCTGATCACCGGGGTGTGGGCCGCGCTGGTGGCGCTGGGCGCCTTTTATGGCCTGGTCCTGGTGCGTGCCGGGGGTGAGGCGGCCATTGCGCCGAAGGAGATTTTCACCACTCTGGAGCAGATCAAGACCGATGTCATCAGTGTGCCGATGATCGCCGATGGCGAAATCAAGGGCTATGTGCTGGCGCGTTTCGCCTATCTGATGGATGGAGAGAAACGCAAGAAGCTTTCCATTGATCCCGCCCTGATTCTAACCGATGAAGCCTTCCGTATCATATACGCCAGTCCGCTGCGTGATTTTCAGCGTATCGAAAAATACGACCTTTCCGGCCTGACGAAGCGGTTGAAGGAAAGCATCAACCGGCGGCTGGGTGCGGAGCTGGTGAAGGATGTGCTGATAGAGAGCATCAACTACGTCGCACGCAGCGAGATTCGTTACAGGGGATTGCGGCAATGAGCATCACGGGCACCATTGTGGCATTTGTGCGCACCTATTCCACCGGGGTGATTGCCGCCACGGTATCGGTGGGATTTGCCGGATACATGCTGATCACCGGCGGACCGGGAGGAGGCGGCGGGTTGCCGGTGGTGCAGGTGGCAGTGCGCCATGTGCCGGTGCATAGCCCGTTGAAGGAAGCACCGGAATATGCCATCGCCCCGCGCAACCGCATCACCGGCCAACCATTGCCGGCGTTGAATGATCAACTGATCACTGGTTCCATCGACGTGGCCAAGACCCGTCCGGCGAAACAGACGGAGAAACCGGCTCCGGTGCGCCCGCCGGAAGAGCCGCGCAAGCCGCCTCGCTACGTGCTGCGATTCGCTGCGGAGCGCATGGCGCTGGTGGAGGGGGCGGGCCGACTGTGGCGGGTGGAGCCGGGCGACATCCTGCCTGGCGCGGGGCGTGTGCTCGACATCAGGCAACGCAAGCGTGGGCAATGGGTGGTGCGCACCTTCGATGGCCGCCGTTACCGCGACATTGGCGCACGCTGAGGTGGCTGTGGCGTGTGTGTGGTCGTCCCGTCCTCCCTTTCCGCGGCCAACGCCTTCAGGGTTTCGGAAAGGGTTTCGAAAGCGTTGCGGTGCTCCGTTTCGTCAGGGGTCTGCCTGAGCACCTCGTAAATGGACGGCACCCATTGCACGGCGCGATCCAGCTCCTCATCCGTGCCGGGGCGATAGCCCCCCAGAAGGCGCAGGTCGCGCGTGTCCTCGAAGCGGGCGATGAGCGCGCGCAACATCAAAACCAGCTTTTCCTGCTCCGGTGTCCAGGCGCGGCGCGCCAGGCGCGAGACCGAGGCCAGCACATTCATGGCCGGATAGCGGCCCTGTTCGGCGATTTCCCGGTCGAGCACGATGTGGCCGTCAAGGATGCCGCGGATGCTGTCGGCGACAGGGTCGTTGTGATCGTCGCCGTCCACCAGCACGGAGAAGAAGCCGGTGATGGAGCCGCCACCAACCTCGCCTGGTCCGGCGCGTTCCAGCAGACGTGGCAGTTCCGCGAAAATGCCAGGTGGATAACCGCGCGCCACCGGCGCCTCTCCTGCCGCCAGAAGGATATCGCGGCAGGCATGGGCATAACGGGTGATGGAATCGGCCACCAGCAGCACGTTTTCGCCGCGGTCGCGGAAATATTCGGCAATGGTAATGGCCGTCTTCAGCGCCAGGCGGCGCATCATCGGGCTTTCGTCGCCGGTGGCCACCACGCCGATGGCGTTGCGGCGCTGCTTCTCGTCCAGCGTTTCCTCAACAAATTCGCGCACTTCGCGCCCGCGTTCGCCGATGAGGGCGAAAATCACGGTATCGAAATCGGCGGCACGGGTCAGCATGGCAAGAAAGGTGGACTTGCCCACACCGGAGCCGGCGAAAATGCCCATGCGCTGTCCGGCGCAGATGGGGGTGAATATGTCCACCGCGCGCACGCCGGTGCGCATGGGTTGCGTAATGGGCTGACGGCGCAGGGCGCGCGGTGGTGGCCTGTCCACCGGCAGCGCCACGAGGCCGGGTGGTAGTGGTCCTGCACCATCAGCGGGCTCGCCCAGGGCATTTACGATGCGTCCCTTCCATGCCTCGTCGGGGTGCAGACGGAAGGCTCCTTGATGCCATGCCTGTTGTCCAAGGCGGATGTCCGGTTCGGCCTCGAATGGTTTTACCAGAATGCCACGTGCGCCGACATGCACCACTTGGGCCAGATGCCGTGTCGTTCCTTCGCCGATTTCCACGCAGTCGCCCAACGCGGCGAAACGCGATAGCCCCCGCACCCGGCATGCGGCGGGCGAAATTTCCGTAACCTGTCCGCCACGGCGCAGCAGTGGCGGTTCGTGCGAAAGCTGCCGCGCCGCCATTAGCAGGCGGCCCAGCGGACCGTCGTCCAGCGCGCTGCCGGGCAGATATGTCATGCGTTTTCACCTCCCAGGATGCGAATAGCCTCCAGCGCGGTGCGTTCGCTATCGGTCAGTGTGGTATTGAGCTGGCGCATGGCGCTGGATATCCGGATCAGATGCGCCATCTCCATTGCGCCGTTGACATTGGAAGTCTCGATGAATCCCTGCACGATGCCGGCATCGCGAAAGTTGACGATCGGCTCCGGTTCGCGGTCGGGGATGACGCCCGAATTGCCGTAACGGGCAAGGTTGGCGTGCTCGTCAATGCGGAACAGACCTATGGCTCCTATCTGCTGCCCGTTCTGGGTGATCATGCCATCACGGGCGATGCGCGGCGGCCCGGCGGCGGGTTTCAGCACGATGGGCGAGCCGCTGACATCAAGCACGGGCAGTCCGGTAGCGGATACCAGTTCGCCGGTGGGCAGCATGCGCAGCCGCCCGTCGCGGGTGTAGACAATGGTGTCGCCCGGCCCCTTGATGGCCATGAAGGCATTGCCACGCACGGCTACGTCCAGTGGATTGCCAGTCTGTTTCAATGCGCCGGGACGGGTGTCGATATAGGTTTCGCCAGCGGTTACGAAGTTCACCGAAGCAGGCTGCTGGCGTGAGACAAGCGTGGCAAAGCGGCTGCCTTCGGCACGAAAGCCTGGTGTGGCAATGTTGGCGACATTGTTGGCTATGGCGGATAGCTGATTGCGCATGGCCAGTTGACCCGCCATGGCCACGTGCAGCACGACTTTCATGAGGCGTTCTTCCTGTGCAAGGCTTTCATCTGCCGCTGATCTTCAGGGTTTGCAGGGTCATCAGCAGATCCTGGCCGATACCGGCGGTGAGCGGCTGCACCAGCAAGGCGCTGGCCGCCTGCCCGCCAGTGCCGTCAAAGGTGGGCGTGCCGGTCTCGTTGTTCATGTCCCACATCACGGTGAAGCGGGCGAGAAGCTTGTCCAGCGCGCCGGGCTTGTGCAGGTTGGCGATGTCCAGGGCCTTTTCCACGGCCCTTGCGTGCTTGTCGATGTCGCCATGCACCAGCGAATAGCCCAGCACGGTTTCCGCCACCTTCATCAGCGCGGGGTCGGCCAGCACGTCGTAGCCGGTTTTCAGCGTGGGGGCCTTGCGCTGGAAATACAGGGCCAGGCGCACTCCCTCGTTGGTCTCGCCACTCTGCTCCTCCAGGGTCAGGCGAACATAGTCGTCCACCACCGCCTGGCGGGTACGTTCGAAAGTGGTGGCGGTAGCTCCATAGGCATGAAAGTTGAAGCGCCGGGCGAAATCACGAAAACGCGTATCGGCCAGGTTATTGGCGAAGCTGTCGGGAGATTCGATGCCTTCCGTAAGCACCTTTCGCATGAAGGCCTTGGCGTAGATCATGTCTTCCAACCCGCTGGCCTTCATTGCGAAACGGTAGATGCGTTCATCGGCCAGGAATTCGTCGATGCTGTCGATCTCGCTGATGCGGGAGAGATAGTATTCGACCTCGCGCTTCACCTGTGGCTGCTCTGATATTCGTTGCAGCGAGGCATCCATGTTTCTGGCGACGAGCTGATAATCGGTCAGTGTGCTGAGCATGGGAGGCGCTCCGTTTCGGATGCAGGTTGCCGATTCTTCCGACTACCATGTTTGCCGTGCCAACTTGCCTGTGGCTTGCGTGTTCGCGGCCACTGTGGCGCAACCGAGGCACGCGACAGCTTCGCGCAAGGATGAGGTGAAAGGCTCCACGCAAGTGTGGCATTGCCATCGTCACCAATGGCCAATTTCCCTTGCAAGCGGAGAACGAGCCTTGACCATTCTTCTGGGTTTGCTGGTTACCCTGGGGTGTATCCTGGGCGGGTTCATCGCCATGGGTGGGCATGTCGGAGTGCTGATACAGCCGTGGGAGTTTGTCATCATCGGCGGTTCGGCCTTTGGCACCTTCCTGGTGGGCAATCCAATGAAAACGGTGAAGGACAGCGGCAAGGCGCTGATGGAAGCTTTCAAGGGCAAGACACCGGGTGAGCGTGATCATCTGAATGTGCTGGGTGTGCTGTTTGCGCTGATGCGCGAGGTGCGCGGCAAATCGCGCGGCGAGGTGGAAGAGCATATCGACAATCCGGACGAGTCGGAAATCTTCAAGCAATACGAAGACATCCTGAAGGACAGGGAGCTGACCACTTTCATCTGCGATTATGTGCGGCTGATCCTGATGGGTGATGCCAAGACGCACGAAGTGGAAGCGTTGATGGACGAGGAAATCGAGACCATCAGACATGAAGCCATGGAGCCGGTGCATGCGATGGTTACCATATCGGAAGCCTTGCCGGCGCTGGGTATCGTGGCGGCGGTGCTGGGGGTGATCAAGGCCATGGGTGCGCTGGATCAGTCTCCGGAAGTGCTGGGCCAGCTCATCGGTGCGGCACTGGTGGGAACGTTTCTGGGCATTTTTCTCTCCTATGCCGTGGTTGGTCCCATTGCCGACAAGGTCAGGAAGGTGCGCGAGCACAATCTGCGCCAGTTCATCATCGTCAAGCAGACGTTGCTGGCTTTCATGAACGGAGCCATGCCGCAGGTGGCGGTGGAGTTCGGGCGCAAGACCATTGCCGCGCATGACCGTCCCACCATCGATACGGTGGAGACGGAAATGCTCAGTCCCGGCAGTGGTGGCGAGGAAAAGAAGGCGGCATGATCCATGACGGTGGCGAGCAAGGCATCGACTGCAGCCACGACAATGGCAGCGCCCAGCGCAGCGTCATCTGAGAGCGCGCGGCGAGGTGCCGAGCTGCTGATTTCGGCCTCGGCTCGTTTGCCGGCGGAGAAGCTGCGGTTGTTGCGTTCCATATTCGCACAGGCATGCCAGCATCTGCGCGACCGCCTGCACGAGATCAGCGGTGGCATCAACATCGATACCACCTTGCGCGGCATTGCCGTGCAGCAGGTGGCCGAAACCGGCATGGCCGCGGCGGACTGGCTGGTGGTGTTGTGTGCAGTGAAGAATCACAATACGCTCAGTTGCATCGGCCTGGACAGCGGCATGGTCAACCTGTTCATCGAGGCGGCTCTGGGGGGTGGCGTGGAAGGTTCAGTTGCCCCGGGGCAACGGGATTGGACATTCTTTGATCAGTTGCTGGCCTCGCGCGCGGCCAGCGAGATTGCCGCGGCTGTGCAGCAAGCCTTTGCCCCGACGATGGAGCTGGACATCGCCATGAGCGAGGTGCGCGCTGGTGATGCGGCAGAGGAGCTGGCGCTGGAAGAGCGCCCTGTGTTGGCGGTGCGCATCGGCCTGCGGGCGTTGGAGATGGAGGGTGAAATCTGCGTGGTATTGCCGCCGGGCATTGCCTCCGGGTTGCAGGCCTGCGCCATGGTGGCGGAAATGCCGCCCGCGGATGAACAGGGTGAAAGTACGTGGGCGCAGGAGCTGGACAGCCAGTTGCGTTCTTCGGAGATCACCTGCCGGGCGGTGCTGGACGGTGGCGAGATCACCCTGCGCGAGGTGGCCGCCATGCGGGTGGGCCAGGTGCTGCCGCTGCAGGTGCGTGAGGATGCGCCGGTACGGTTGGAATGCGATGGCGAAACGCTGTTTCACTGCACGTTGGGGCAAGCGGGCGGCAGGTTCGTGCTGCGGCTGGGGCAAGCGGCGGACGGCTCGCGGGAATTCATGGAATCGATTGTAGCGAAGGAGGAAGGCGAAGGCCATGGCCGAAGCGACTGACACGGCAGTGCAGGAGCCGGGCGGGCAGCCCACTGCCCCGGCGCAGGACGACGCGCCGGGACGCGAGGAAGTGGTGCCCGCGGACGGGCAGATGCGCAGTGACTCGCCGCAGACGGTGGGTGAAGCGATGTCGGAAGAATCCCTGCACGCCACCGCCCGGGCCGCCACGGGAGCGGCGCAGGTGGCAGCGGATGTCGCTCCCGCCGCTGCCGAGGCGCCGGATGTGGGCATGGTCATGCGCATTCCGGTTACGTTGCAGGCGGTTCTGGGCGAGGCGCGCATGTCCATTGCCCGGCTGATGAAGCTTGGGCCTGGCTCGGTGGTGCCGCTAAATCACAAGGTGGGTGATCCGGTAGACGTGGTGGTCAATGGCCGGCTGGTGGCGCGTGGCGAGGTGGTGTTGCTGGACGGCGAGAGCGAGCGCTTCGGCATTTCGCTGACGGAGATCATTTCGCCGGGGCACGACACCTGTTGAAGCGAAAGGCGCGCCAGCCATGCAGGCAGCTCGCGAAAACGACATGCCCCGAAATGATGACCTGCCGCCGGCATGGAAGGCGGCTGCCATTCTCAACGTGCTGGACAGCGAGACGCTGGAGCGCCTGGCACAGCATTTCACGCCAGAGGATTTTGCCCGGATCCGTGCCTTGCAGGTGGATCCGGCGGCGGTGAAATCGCTGGAGCTGAGCGCCATCGTGGAGGACTTTGCCGAGAGTTTCGTGCAACGGCTTCGCAGTATCGGCGACATGCGCCCGCCAGCGGCGCTTCTGGAAGAGGTCTTGTCGCCGGAAGATCTGCAGCGTCTTGCCGAGGCAGAAGAGGAAACCCCGGTATGGGAGGATGAGCGCTTTGCCTCCGAACAGGTGCTGGCCCGGCTGGCTCCGGTAGAGCATCCGCAGGTGGTGGCGTTCATCTTTTCGCGCATCGATACGGAGCTGTGCGCCCGTGTGCTGCAAACTCTGGATGTGGCGTTGCGCAATGACATCCTGCTGCGCCTGCTGAACATGCGCCCGGTGGCGGAGGGCATGGTGGTGTTCATCGAGCGGCAGATTCGGGTTTCCTACATCGAGAATGCGTCCGGCAACCGCAGCGAGGAAGCGCGCGCACGCATTGCCGGCATTGTCAACCAGATGGAGCGCGAGGAGGCGGAACGTTTCCTGGAGTTGCTGAAGCAGGCCCGCCCCGACGAGGCGAAAGAGATCGCCCGCATGCTGTTCTCCTTCGAGGATATCGCCAAATTGTCGGAGAAGGACCGGGCGGTGCTGTTCGACCGGGCACCGACGGAGCTGACCGTGAAGGCACTGCACAGAGCCGACCAGGGGTTGGTGGAGCTGGCGCTGGCGGCGCTCGGCGGGCGCATGCGCAAGATGGTGGAAGCGGAATTGTCCTCCGGCAATGCGCCAGCGGAAGAAGAGGTGCGCGAGGCGCGCCGGCAGATCGCTGCGTTGGCGTTGCAGCTGGCCAACGATGGAGAAATCGTCATCGATACCGGTGAGGATTCCTGAAGGCGCGCCATGACGTTGGCGGCAATCTGGCGGAGTGCGTTCCATGGCGGAAGAGGCCGATAAGGACAGCAAGACAGAAGAACCAAGCGAGAAAAAGATCTCCGATGCCATGGAAAAGGGCAATGTGCCGTTCTCGCGCGAGCCGGCGGTGCTGGCCTCGGTGATGGCGATGCTCATTGTCGCCGCCTTTCAGGTGGGGCCGGGAGTGTTGGACATCACTCAGGGGCTGGCGGGATTCATCGAGCGCCCGGGTGAATGGAATTTCGCCGAGGCCGGTGCGGCTCTGCATCTGGCACGGCAGGTTGGTTGGTTGGGGCTGGCATTTCTCGTGCCATTGCTGACGGTATTCATGGTGGCGGCGCTGGTGGCTTCGCTGGCGCAGAACACGCCGCGGCTGGTGGTGAAACGCATCAGGCCGGAACTTTCCCGGATTTCGCCGAAGAAAGGGATGAAGCGTCTGTTCGGCGCGCAGGGCTGGGTGGAATTTCTCAAGGCATGTTTCAAGTTCGCTGCCGTGTCGGTGATCGTTGCAGTGTTGCTGCGCTCGGAAACCGGGCACGTGATGAATACCGTGTTGCAGGATCCGCGCCTGCTGCCTGCGGTGTTGCTGGAGCTGTCGTTGCAGCTGCTCTCCGCAGTGGTGTTGGCGGCGGTGGTGCTGGCGGTGGCGGATCATGCCTGGTCGCGGCGGTACTGGTGGAACAACCTGCGCATGACGCGCCAGGAAGTGAAGGACGAACACAAGGAGCTGGATGGCGATCCCATCGTCAAGGCGCGGCGGTTGTCATTGGCCCGTGACCGGCTGCGCCGCTCCATGCTGGCGGCAGTGCCAAAAGCCACTGTTGTGCTGACCAACCCGACGCACTATGCCGTTGCGCTGCGTTACGAGCAGGGGCGCGATGCCGCGCCGGTGGTGGTGGCCAAGGGACAAAACCTTATTGCCCTGAAAATTCGCGAAATCGCCCAGAACAGCGGCGTGCCGGTCATGGAGAACAAGGCGCTGGCCCGCGCCCTCTACCGACAGGTGGAGGTGGATCAGATGATCCCGGAGGAGTTCTACGTGGCGGTGGCAGAGATCATTCATCATGTGCTGTCTGCCCGGCGTCAGCCGATAACCGGCTGAGGCGTGGCGGGCGTTGCTGCTTTCGGTTGGCGATAGAATCTTCCATCGCCGCGCGCAAGGCACCGGTCAGGCGGCGCATGGGAGCGTCGCCCGGTTCGCGGCAGCGGTTGGCTATGGTGCGCAGCACGCTGGAGAAGCACTTGTTGGAGCAGCTCTTCCGGACGGGGGTAGGCTGCTCAGGTGCGCTGACGTCGCAGGGCATAGAACTTTCCTGTCCAGGTGGAAATTTCGCGTGGCGTGGTGTCGTGAGACGCTTCCTCGTGCATGAATGCCAGTCCGGCGACATTGTCGCGCTGCCAGATGACTTGCGCCACCCGCAGCACGCGCAATTCATCGTCAAAGAACTTCACCTGCCGCGGCAAAGGGGTGCGCCCAGCCATGCGAATGCGCACGCCCAGCGTGGAGCGGTCGTGGATAAGGCAGTCATTGATGAACAGGCCGTTCATGGCGATGACCTTGCCGGAGCGCAGCCGCGTGCGCCGGCGTGGCGCCTTGCGGCGATTGGGTCGATATGTGGGGACGGTATTACCGGGCATGATGGCGAATCACTTGCCTGCTTCGGAAGAAAATCAGGTTTTTTGCCTGAGGAGCGAGGCAGGGTTTTCTATCAAGGGTTGCATTCCGTGCGTGGCAATCATTTGCATGCAGGTCAAGCCGACATTTTTTCCAGGGCAGGTGGCAATCCGCCATTTGAACATCGGCTTGGCAGAGTATGCGAAACGGCTGTTAACACCATGTTAATCGATGAAAAAACTGTCAGCAAAATGATTGAACGTGAGGTATGTTGCCGCAGATTGCAATCATTTAGTGCAGCAGATTGTCGTGGGGGTCTTTTTCTTTTTGCCTATTGTCGCCATCGTTCGGGCTGTTTACCTTTTGGTCATGCAGGAGAGGCGCTCATTCCTTTTCGGCAATGCGGGGGCAAGCTCCGGGCAAGTGGGGCGGGGCAGCATTTCCGGTAAGGGTCATCTTGATCAGGCTTGCCGGCGGCCATCATTCGTCCAGGCAGGGCGGATGCATGGTCGGTAACGCGCCCCCTTGAACGGATATCCAATATTGGCAGCACCATCTTTCCTTTCGGGCCGCGAGGAGAGAAAAGGCAAAGGTGGGAGCACATGACAGGTGTATCGGGCGGGCAATTTTCCCGCGAACGGCCACGCAACACACAGCATGACCGCGAGGACATTCTGCACGCCTTGCGCACGCGCTTTGGCCTGCGTGGCATGATTTTCCTGCATCTGGAGAGCAGCCAGCCGCCAGGGCAGGGCATGATGCTGGCGCACACCTATGACAGTGTCCTGGACGACAGGCTGCGGAAGAGATGCGTGCCGCTTCTGGGCAAGTTGGTGCGCCATGGCCGCCAGTGTGTTTCTCCCATGCGGTTGTCGCAATGCGACGTGGCGTGGGAAATGATGAAAAGGCTGGAACTGTCTCCGGCAGCAGGCTTGCTGTTTCCACTGCATGGACCACAGGGCTGCTTCGCCATCGCTCTGGCCTTGCATCCTGATGAGGCGCATCTGGCGGAAATCATGCCGACACTGCATTGTCATGTGGTGCGCCTGTTCGAGCATTTCATGCAGCAGGCCACGCGGCATCAGGCCGGTATCAGGCAGTCGGAAGAATTGTCGGGACGCGAGCTGGAATGCCTCTACTGGTGCGCATGTGGCAAAAGCTACTGGGAAACTGCCATTATTCTGGGCATTTCCGAGCGCACGGTGAACCACCACATGACCATGGCGCGCAAAAAACTGGGCGTGCAGAGCAATGCACAGGCGGTGGCCCTTGCCTCACTTGCCGGACTGTTCCTGGATTACGTCTGTGTTGCGGATCTGGCTGATGCCGGCATGGCTTGATCCGCTGTTTGGCCCTGCTGGTGGATTTTGCCCGGATACGCGATTTCATGAGGCCGCGTCAGGCCATGTGCACTTGCAGCGGTGGCACTTTCGGTTTCCTGTGATGAATGGGCCGCCACATTCCGAGCTGGCTGATCAGGGCGGGAATGCTGCGGGGCCATAAAGGGTCTATCGGTGCCCCACAAGTGTGTGCATGGTCATTACCAGTTGCCCCGGCAATGCCAGCCTGTTCTTAGCCATGCGTGTATGCCGCGTCGGTGAATAAATGGGCAGTGCTTGCAATTTGGACTGGTTGCCCGATCTGCATTGTTGTTTGTGTGGAGAGAAATCTGGTGGGATCTGATTGGCATCCATTGGATGCCAGGGCATGAGAGGTTTCGCAATTCATTGAAATCATGGTGAGCCCGGGAGGACTCGAACCTCCGACCAACTGATTAAAAGTCAGAATAAAATGCCTTTATTTCAAATGGTTGTAAGTCAGATTGATGTCCGACTTATGGCGGAAAGTGGCAAAAGTCGGATCATTTCAGGGGGGCATTTCAGTGGCTGCCGAGGCGGCGTTCCAGGGCGGCGATGGCGGCGTCGGCCAGGGTGCTGGTGCGTGCAAGATAGTGCTCGATGATCTGCGTTACGCTGGCAATGCTGTGGCCGGTGATGGCGGCTATCTGCGGGATCTCGCAGCCAGCTTCCGCAAGCCACGTTACGCACGTGTGCCGCGCCGCCGACAAGGTCTTGTGGCGCATGGTTTCAGCCAGATCTGGATGACGGCGGCAGGCTTCATCGCGCACACGGGCGAAGCGGTGCGATAGCGTGTGGCGGGTGAATGGACGGCCCGTGTGATCGTCGATGACCAGGGCCGCCGGGGTGCGTCCGGCCTGCTGGTGGCGCTGCTGAATGGCGCGCAGGCGGTCGGCCAGATCGCGGCTGGCAGGGATGTCCACCATCGCGCCCGTCTTGCTCTGGCGCAGGCGCAGGCGGATGCGGCCGTTGACCTCGTGAAAGGCCTCGATGCGACGCACATCGCCGGCGCGCTGGCCGGTGTGCAGGGCAATCAGAAAAGCGTCCGCCACGCCATGCTCGCCAAGATCGTCCGCCGTGGCGATGATGGCGGCGACCTCATCGCGTGTCCAGATGCGCGCCTCAGGCCTGGGCCGTGGGCGCGAAATGCGCATGGCGCGGGCAGGGTTGCGCTCGATCCAGCGCAGGCGCACCGCGTGGCTCAGCAACAACCGCAGAACGGCCATGACGCCAGCCGCCTGCGCATCGCCGCGGCTGCGGCGGAGATTGGCATAAAAGGCATCCAGCAGAGGCTCGTCCAGCGCCAGAACCGGCTGATCGCCCGCCCAACGCAAGAAGATGCGGGCGCGGTTGCGATAGTCCCGGCGCGTGCTCTCGGCCAGGCGGCGATAGCGCTCAGAGGTTTCGTAAAG
Source organism: Alphaproteobacteria bacterium (assembly GCA_024279045.1). Classification (GTDB taxonomy): domain Bacteria; phylum Pseudomonadota; class Alphaproteobacteria; order Rhizobiales; family Aestuariivirgaceae; genus Thermopetrobacter. The sequence goes on along the minus strand of JAJRRZ010000245.1, from coordinate 2,061 downwards.
ATCCCACAGCGCCTGCAGCGTGCGCTCGTGGGGCAAAGGCTGGCGGCGGCGGCGCGAGCGCAGGGGGCTGGCGCCGGACTTGCGCCACTCGTCCACCTGGCGGTTGATCTCCTCGGCGGCGGCAATGGCCGCCTCCAGCGAGAGCCAATGGCCGTCGGCATCCTTCAGGCTGCGGCCCTTCCAGCCGGCAGCGCGCAGAGCCGGGCCCGGCTCCCAGCGCGGGCGGCCATCGCGCCATTTCAGATACCTGGGCAGCTTGATCCTGGCCATGATCCCCTCCGTTGGCCAATGCTCATGATGATGCGCGTGATCAGGGCATATCGTCAAGCCTGGCCAGCAGCTCGTCGCGGCTGTGCTCGACCGCCGGCATGGTCATGCGCAGCTCGTCGGCCAGCTCGCGCAGCAGCTCCGCCGGGGCATGGCGCAGGCGCCATGCCTCCACCGCCATGGGGTGCCAGACCATGCGCCCGGTGGGCAGCAGCGGGCGTGGAAAGCCATGGCGACGGGTAAGCTCGCCCAGGTGGCGGCGCAGCCAGTCCGGACTGCGGCCCAGCAAACGGGCGACATCATCTATGCCGATAGGCTCCGGCAGCATGTCAGTTCCTCCGAGTGGCGCCGTTGATGGCCTGGCTGGTGATGATCCATGCGTTGGTGGTTTGCTGCACGCTCTGGCGCAGCAACGGCAGGATCTCGTCGAGCACGCCATCAACCAAGGCTGGGGCCTTGTCGTAATGGATGTTGCTGCGGGCGATGATGGCCTGCAGGGCCATACGCAGGACGTTTACGGCGACATCGTGGGCGGCGACGACGATATTGCCGTCGCTTTCGCCGGCTTCGGTCATGTCGGCCAGGAGCTCGGCGAAGCGCTTGGTGATGAAATAGGTGTTGCGCATGTGCTTATTGGCGACTGGGTCGCCGGAGAGGCGGTGCTCGTCGTCCGGGTCGATGCCAATGTTGATGTGAATGCGGCGCTTCGGGGCGGGCTGTTTTTTTCTGCTTTTGCCGGTGGTCATTGTGCGTCCTCCGTTTTCAGGCCCGGCAGGGCGGGGCGGCCTTGCGCGGCCTCGAAGAGGTCGAGGGCGGAGGCCAGGGTGATTTCCATGAAGGCGGCGTCGCCGTAGCCCTTGCGGCGACGCAGGTCGCGGCAGGCGCGGCGCAACCAGGCGGCAGGCCAGGCCTTGCCGGCGGCGGTGGCGAGGCGCTCGGCCTCGGCGATGGTGATGCGCGCGCGGGCGCGGCCCGGGCCGATGGCGGCGGCCTCGCGGCGGCGGCGGCGCAGGTATTGCTCCAACGTCTCGCCAGGACGGCGCGACGGGCCTGAGTATCTGGTCATGGTGCCCTCCAGTCAGTTAGGGGTTGACAAGAGTATGATAACATAAAATGTTATGATTGCAACATATGATGATATGAGGGGTGCGCAACGATGACGGAACAGGCCAGGCATTGCCCCTGCTGCGGGCAGCGGCTGGCGGCGGCGGATGACCGCCTGCGGCTGGACATGGACGCGAACGTGGCGATGCGGAGGGGGCGGCTGGTGCGGCTGACGCCGCGGGAGGCGGAGGTGCTGGCGGTGCTGCAGCGGCGGATGCCGGAGGTGGTGCCGGCGCAGCAGATCGCGCGGGAGGTGTTCGGTGCGCTGGCCTGTCAGGGGATAGAGGAGCCTGAGTTGCGCATCAGGGAATGCGTCTTCAGGTTGCGCCAAAAGCTGGGTCAGATAGGGGTGCGCGTGGTGGGGAAAGGGGGGGCTGGTGGCGGATACAGGCTGGTGGTGTCTTAGGGGCTGGTCTCAATAAATGAGTGCTTTTCATGGGTATTTTGGCAAAATAGCAGCGGTTTTTCGTTCGCAGGTAATAGTGGAGCTATTGGCAAGAACGAAAAACCGTCTGATATGAAGCCAAAATGTACATGGGGAGTGCTCAAGTATTGAGTCCAGACCCTAGGGTCTGGTCTCAATAAAAATCTGGTGGGAAGGATTTGATTGTGATTCCCTCTGTCTGTCGATTCGTCTGACAGGGGGATGGCAAATGTCTGAATTGTTTTGGCTTTCCGATGGGCAGTGGG